>NZ_JANEWH010000010.1:0-66400 GCF_028069715.1 Kluyvera sp. Awk 3
ATTTTATACAATGTAATAAATTTGAACCTCTGATATTAATTAATATCTCCACTAGCGATCGTATTATGAAAATAAAGTAACATCATTGCGATAAAGGGGAATATTGTCGGAGTCAGAGGCTGTTGTCATGATACTCCCCACTCATTGCGGGGCGTTGTCTAGCGGGCGGTGTGCCAGAGGGCTGGGCTTTCAGGGTAGCGAGCTGCCAGATAGTCGCCAAGCGGGGTGTCTCCCGGGAAACGTAGCTCAGGCGCAATTTCAAACAGCGGCCACAGCATAAAGCTGCGGTTGTGCATATCGTAGTGCGGAACCGTCAGACGTTCCGTATCAATCACCGCATCGCCAAACAACATAATATCGAGATCCAGCGTCCTCGGACCCCAGCGTTCGGCTTTACGCACACGGCCCTGCTGTAGCTCGATACGTTGGGTATGATCCAGCAACGCCTCAGGCGACAAGTCAGTGTCGAGGGCCACGGCGGCGTTCAGATAATCAGGTTGGTCCTGTGGGCCTAACGGCGGCGTGCGGTAAAACGACGATACCGCCAGCAAGCGGCTTTCGGGGATGGCACCGAGCGCCTCAATGGCAGCATTTACCTGCTCCAGCGGAGAGGCGAGGTTGCTGCCGATAGCGATATAAACGACGGTCACGCGCTACCTTCACGGCGCGGTGCGCGTTTACGCGGGCGGCGATGGCGACGGCGGGTGTCCGGCTCGTCGCCCAGATCGTTGAGCATCTCTTTTTGCGCCGGCGGCGCGACCACCTGGAATTCGCTCCACCATTGGGTCAGGCGTTGCAATTCGTGGTTGTTTTCGGCTTCGGCGCGCAGCGCCAGCAGGTCGTAGGCGGCGCGGAATTTCGGATGCTCCATCAGCTTCCACGCGCGCTTACCCTGACGGCGGGACATGCGCAGCTGTAGCTGCCAGATATCGCGCACCAGCGTGGTAATGCGTTTTGGAATCGCCAGTGAACGGCAGGCTTCATCCAGCACGTCGTTCATCGCCAGCGCGAAAGCGTCGTAATAGGCCAGTCCGCTCTCCTGAGCGATTTTCTGCGCCATTTCCAGCAGCGGATACCAGAACATCGCGGCGAACAGGAACGCCGGGTTAACGCGCATATCGTTACGAATGCGGTTGTCGGTGTTCTTCAGCACCTGGGCGATGATGCGTTCCATCGGGCTGTCGCCGTCTTCGGTGAAGTAGCGAGTGATGGTCGGGAACAGCGGCTGGAACAGGTTGTATTCGCGCAGCAGCTTGTAGGTTTCAAAGCCGTAGCCCGCCTGTAGCAGCTTCAGCGATTCTTCAAACAGGCGCGCCGGAGGTACGTCGTGCATTAAGGTCGCCAGGCGCGGAATCGGCTCGGCGGTTTCCGGGTTGATGCGCATATCCAGTTTGGCAGCAAAGCGCACGGCGCGCAGCATACGTACCGGATCTTCACGGTAGCGGGTTTCCGGATCGCCGATCAGGCGGATGACGCCGTCTGACAGATCCTGCATGCCGCCAACGTAGTCGCGTACGGTGAAGTCCGCCACGCTGTAATAAAGGCTGTTGATGGTGAAGTCGCGACGCTGGGCGTCTTCTTCAATAGAGCCGAAGATGTTGTCGCGCAGCAGCATGCCGTTTTGCCCACGCTGGGAGGTGGTGCGATCGGACTGACCATCTTCGTGGTGACCACGGAAAGTGGCGACTTCAATAATTTCCGGGCCAAACATAACGTGGGCCAGGCGGAAGCGACGACCAACCAGGCGGCAGTTGCGGAACAGCTTACGCACCTGATCGGGTGTGGCGCTGGTGGTCACGTCGAAATCTTTTGGTTTTTTGCCAAGCAGCAGGTCGCGAACGCCGCCGCCAACGAGGTAAGCCTCGTAGCCTGCTTTATTCAAACGATAAAGAACCTTGAGGGCGTTTTCGCTGATATCTTTGCGGGAAATAGCGTGCTGCTCGCGCGGAATGACGGTCATAGCAGGTTTTGCGATGGCGTTTTCAGCCTCGCTCTCCTCACGGCTCAGCACCTTGCGGCAAAAATTAGCGACTCGGGTAAAAATGGTGCACCTCGGTAGTATCTGACTTTAGGACAAAAAAATAGCGGCTAATCATAGCTCAGCACAACGCATTTGAGAATGGCGGATTGATCTTCGCCGTCTCAGGCACCGTCGTCAGCGACCACTGAGCAACCGCATTGTGCAATAAATCCGCCGTACTGACATCCTGCCATTGCGTCGGAACCGGCTGGCCTAAAAAGCGCAGCGCCTCAATAAGTACCGGGCGTGGATCCCCAACAGGAAGAGCAGGTGCATGATTTTGCTTGGAAAGTTTAGCACCTTCTTCATTCAATGCCAGCGGCAGGTGAATATAGTCAGGCGCTGGCCAGCCAAACTGCTGGTACAGCGAGATCTGGCGGACGGTTGGCTCGATCAAATCGGCTCCACGGACAATTTCCGTCACCCCCTGAAAATGGTCGTCGACCACCACGGCGAGATTATAAGCAAATAATCCATCACGGCGATGAATAATGAAATCTTCGCGGGCCAGGCGTTCGTCGGCCTTGATTGTGCCGCGCAGCAGGTCAGTGAATTCGGTCACAGGATATGTCTGACGCAGACGCAGGGCGGCATTTTGCGGGCCGTTTCTGAGATCGCGACAGTGGCCGTCATAGGTACCGCCAATGCTCTGAATGCGCGCGCGCGTGCAGGTGCAGTAGTAGCACAGATCCTGGCTTTTCAGCCAAGCCAGCGCTTCACGATAGGCATCGTGGCGCTGCGACTGCCACAGCACGTCGCCGTCCCAGTGCAGGCCGTAATGTTCCAGCTGATGCAAAATGGTGGTTGCAGCACCGGGAACTTCACGAGGGGGGTCGATATCTTCAATGCGCACGCGCCAGATACCCTGCTGAGCGCGGGCCTGGAGATAGCTGCCAAGGGCGGCAATCAACGAGCCGAAATGTAGCTCACCGGAAGGAGAAGGGGCAAAGCGCCCGATATAAGGTTGTGTTGACATGTTTAGTGCAATAAAAAACAACAAGGCGGGAGAGATTCCCGCCTTGAAGATAGAGTGTTAGCGTTCTCTTAACCTGCCATCTGCTTTTCGCGGATTTCTGCCAGCGTTTTGCAGTCAATACACAGGTCAGCCGTTGGACGCGCTTCCAGACGACGAATACCAATTTCAACACCGCAGGACTCGCAGTAGCCGAAATCTTCGTCTTCGACTTTCTTCAACGTCTTCTCGATCTTTTTGATCAACTTGCGTTCACGATCGCGGTTACGCAATTCGAGGCTGAACTCTTCTTCCTGTGCGGCACGGTCTACCGGATCCGGGAAGTTTGCAGCTTCGTCCTGCATATGTGTAACGGTGCGATCGACTTCATCCCTAAGTTGATTACGCCATGCTTCAAGAATACGTCTGAAGTGCGCCAGCTGGGCTTCGTTCATATACTCTTCGCCTGGCTTCTCTTGGTACGGCTCCACCCCAGCGATGGCGAGAATACTCAGGGACGATGTTTTACGGTTTTGCCCTTCTTGCATGTTGCTTCTCCTTAACACGCACTATCGATCCCCGTGTTCGGGGGAAAAATCAGGCCGCTATAAATAGCAGATGCTTTTCCGGATGGCAATTATCTAAACGTAACACTTGACAATGCTGTGAGGAAAAGCGTATTTGCGCCGCAGCCCGAACACTTTCTATTCAACTCCACCCCGCGTTAACGCAACGGGTAACGGCGATATCAGAGTCATATTATCGGCAGAAAGTTCCGCTTTATAAGCCAAAATTTCCACCCCCTGTTTTTGCGCTTCTTGCAACAACTGTGCGTATTTAGCATCAATATGGTGTGCTGGAGAGAAATATTCAATGGCTGAGTGCAATATTGCAAACAGCAAAACGGCGCGTTCGCCGCTGGCCACAACGCCCATCAGCTCGCGCAAATGCTTCTGTCCGCGCACGGTGACGGCATCGGGAAAATAGCCGAACTCATTTTCCGCGAGTGTGACCGACTTCACTTCAATATAGCAGTTGGGGCGATCATCTGCCTGTAACATGAGGTCAATTCGACTATTTTCCTCACCATATTTCACTTCGCTTTTCAGGGTGTTGTAGCCGGCAAGTTCGGGAATACAGCCTGTCAGAATCGCGTCTTTGGCCAGGGTATTTGCGCGTAACGTGTTCACACAAATAAAATCCCCGTTTTGCGTCTGGGTTAATTCCCATGTGTGGGGATATTTACGCTTAGTATTTTCTGATGTGGAATACCACACGGTGTCCCCTGGCGTTGCGCAGCCGGTCATCGCGCCGGTGTTAGGGCAGTGCAGGGTAAAGGTTTCGCCTTCTGGCGTAATGACATCGGCGAGAAAGCGTTTGTAACGCTTGATAAGCGTCGCGGACTGAAGCGCGGGGATAAACTGCATCGGATTTCCTTCGTTATTCGCTGAGCGTCCAGCGCTGCAATGAGGTATATCGCGTACGACCGCCGGTGAAGCGCGATTCGTACAGCGCAAACTCGGTGACCGGGATTTCCCAGTAAAAACCGGGCGCGGGAATCGGCACCGCCTGTCCGGCGTTGCGCAGTAGCGTGAGATGCGGGTGAAACGGCTGTGGGCTTTGATAACAGCCGCTGCGTGCGGCCTGGGCGCGCAGCATGTTGGCCAACTGAAGCAGACCGCGCGGCGGCTGGCGCGTGCCAAGCCAGACCACGCGCGAGCGCAGCCACTGACCGGCGTCGTCAAGATGTAGCGTAAAGCCTGGCTGACGGATGCGCCCCGCCATGGCCGCCAGCGCGCGCTGTTTTTCCGCACTGACTTCGCCCAGAAAAGCCAGCGTCAGATGCATATTGGCTGCCGCCACCGGCACGCCCGCATCGGCGGGAAAATGATCCGCGCGCCACTGCACCAGTTGCTTCTGGATTTTCGGCGGAATCGCAATGGCGAAAAACAGTCTTTTTGACTCAGACATGGTGGGGACTCGGTTATGAATTGAGGCGATGCTACAATGTCCGCCGTTTAATGTTAACCCTCTGGAGCCATTCGTGTCCCTGTTGCCGGTCGCAAGCGTCCTTCCTGAACTTCTCCATGCCTTACGGCAAGCCCCGCAGGTGCTGCTGAACGCGCCGACGGGCGCGGGTAAATCCACCTGGCTGCCGCTGCAAATTTTGCGCGAGGGCGGAATCGATGGGCGCATCCTGCTGCTGGAGCCGCGCAGGCTAGCGGCGCGTAACGTCGCGCAGCGTCTGGCGGAGCTCCTCGGCGAGAAGCCGGGCGAGACGGTGGGCTACCGGATGCGCGCAGAGACCTGCGTGGGGCCAAATACCCGCTTAGAAGTGGTGACCGAAGGGATCCTCACCCGCATGATCCAGCACGATCCCGAACTTATGGGCGTGGGGCTGGTGATCCTCGATGAGTTCCACGAACGCAGTTTACAGGCGGATCTGGCGCTGGCGCTGCTGCTTGACGTTCAGCAGGGGCTACGTGACGATCTCAAGCTGCTGATCATGTCGGCCACGCTGGATAACGACCGTCTACAGCGCCTGCTGCCGGACGCGCCTACTGTGGTTTCCGAAGGGCGCGCTTACCCCGTCGAACGCCGCTATCAATCATTGCCCGCGCATCAGCGTTTTGATGAGGCCGTGGCGATCGCGACGGCCGAGCTTCTGCGTCATGAGCACGGCTCGCTGCTGCTGTTCTTACCCGGCGTCGGTGAAATTCAGCGGGTGCAGAATCACCTTGCTGAACGCGTGGCCGATGATGTGCTGCTGTGCCCTTTATACGGCGCGTTGCCGCTGAGCGAACAGCGGCAGGCCATTCTGCCCGCGCCAGCCGGCAAGCGTAAGGTTGTGCTGGCGACCAATATTGCTGAAACCAGTTTGACCATTGAAGGCATTCGTCTGGTGGTGGACAGCGCCCAGGAGCGGGTGGCGCGTTTTGACGTGCGCACCGGGTTAACGCGTCTGCTCACTCAGCGTGTCAGCCAGGCCTCGATGACCCAGCGCGCGGGGCGTGCCGGACGTCTGGAGCCGGGCGTGTGCGTGCATCTGCTGGCGAAGGAACAGGCCGAGCGCGCGGCGGCGCAGAGCGATGCGGAGATTTTACAAAGCGATCTCTCCTCGCTGCTGCTGGATCTGATGCAGTGGGGCTGTGCCGACCCATCGCAACTGAGCTGGCTCGATCAGCCGCCTGCGGTGAACCTGGCGGCGGCCCGTCGGCTGCTGACGCAGCTTCAGGCGCTGGAGGGCGAACGCCTGACGGTGAAAGGGCAAAAGATGGCGGCGCTTGGCATCGAACCGCGTCTGGCGGCGATGCTGCTGGCGGCGCAAAGCGACGACGAGGTGGCGACGGCAGCCCGATTGGCGGCAATCCTTGAAGAACCGCCGCGCGGTGGCAATAGCGACCTGCTCCAGGCGTTTTCCCGCGCTCATGGGCCATGGCAGCAGCGCAGCCAGCAGCTTTGCAAACGATTGAATCGTCGCGCCGGGCAGCCGGATGTGGACGCCATTGCGCCGCTGCTGGCGCAGGGGTTCCCTGACCGTATTGCCCGCCGCCGCGGCCAGGAAGGCCGCTATCAGTTGGCGAATGGTATGGGGGCAATGCTGGATGCTGACGATGCGTTAGGCCGTCACGAGTGGTTGATTGCGCCGCTGCTGTTGCAGGGCAGCGCCTCGCCGGACGCGCGTATTTTGCAGGCCTGCGCGGTGGATATTGACGCGCTGGTCAGCCGCTGCCCGCCGTTGCTTCAACAATCCGACACCATTGAGTGGGATGATGTGCAGGGCACGCTGAAAGCGCTGCGGCGTAGTCAAATTGGCCAACTGACGTTGAGTGTACGCCCGTTGGCCAAGCCGTCCGAAAGTGAATTGCATCAGGCGATGCTTACCGGTATTCGCGAGAAAGGATTAAGCGTGTTGAACTGGACGAACGAAGCGGAACAGCTACGCTTGCGGTTACAATGCGCGGCGCAGTGGCTGCCGGAAGAGGCATGGCCCGCGGTGGATGACGCGTCACTGCTGGCGGAACTGGAGAGTTGGCTGTTGCCGCAGATGAGCGGCATACATTCGCTGCGTGGCCTGAAATCGCTGGATATTCACCAGGCGCTACTCGACTGGTTGCCGTGGTCATTACGACAACGTCTGGTGAGTTCGCTGCCAACTCATTACACTGTGCCCACGGGAAGCCGTATTGCGATTCGCTACCACGAAGATAATCCGCCTGCGCTTGCCGTACGTATGCAGGAGATGTTTGGCGAAGCCAGTACGCCGACTATCGCCGAGGGGCGTGTAGCGCTGGTGCTGGAGCTGCTGTCACCGGCGCAGCGGCCGCTGCAAATTACGCGTGATTTAAGCGCGTTCTGGCAGGGGGCGTACCGCGAGGTGCAAAAAGAGATGAAAGGGCGTTATCCGAAACACGTCTGGCCGGACGATCCGGCGAATACCGCGCCAACGCGGCGGACGAAGAAGTATTCTGCCTGATGGCGCTACGCTTATCAGGCCTACGTTTAAGCGAGTAGGCCGCATAAGGCGAAGCCGCCATCCGGCATAAACACAGCGTAAAATTGAGAGATATCTTCTTCTGTCCTGTGACAGAAGAATTGAGAATCAGGCCTTTATGCCTGAATGTTGCGGAGAAAAAGCATGGCGGGGAATGACCGCGAGCCGATTGGACGGAAGGGCAAGCCTGCACGTCCGGCAAAACAAAAGGTAAGCCGTCGACAGCTCAGAGATGATGAGTATGACGACGATTATGATGATGATGGCTACGACGACGAAAAACCACGTGCGCGTAAAGGCGGCAAGGGGAAAAAACCGCGCGGCAAACGCCGCTGGTTCTGGTTCCTGGTCAAACTGGGGATCGTCTTCGCGGTACTGATTGCTATCTATGGCGTCTATCTGGATCAAAAAATCCGTAGCCGCATTGACGGTAAAGTCTGGCAGCTGCCGGCGGCGGTGTATGGCCGCATGGTTAGCCTCGAGCCGGATATGGCCATCAGCAAGAACGAGATGATTCAACTGCTGACGGCGACCCAGTATCGTCAGGTGACGGCGATGACGCGCCCCGGTGAATTCACCGTGCAGGCCAACAGCATCGAGATGATCCGTCGTCCGTTCGATTTCCCGGACAGCAAAGAGGGGCAGGTGCGCGCGCGTCTGACCTTCGACGGCGCGCGTCTCGATAGCATCGAAAACATGGATAACAACCGTCAGTTCGGTTATTTCCGACTCGATCCGCGGTTGATTACCATGATGTCCTCGCCGAACGGCGAACAGCGTCTGTTTGTGCCGCGCAGCGGCTTCCCGGACTTGTTGATCGATACCTTGATTGCGACCGAGGACCGCCACTTCTACGAGCATGATGGCATCAGCTTCTACTCCATGGGTCGTGCGGTGCTGGCGAACCTGACTGCCGGGCGGACGGTGCAGGGGGCGAGTACGCTGACCCAGCAGCTGGTGAAGAACCTGTTCCTGTCCAGCGAGCGTTCCTACTGGCGTAAGGCCAACGAAGCCTACATGGCGCTGATTATGGACGCCCGCTACAGCAAAGACCGCATTCTTGAGCTGTATATGAACGAGGTGTACCTCGGTCAGAGCGGTGACAACGAAATTCGCGGCTTCCCGCTGGCGAGCCTCTACTACTTTGGCCGTCCGGTGGAAGAGCTGAGCCTTGACCAGCAGGCGCTGCTGGTGGGCATGGTAAAAGGGGCGTCGATTTATAACCCGTGGCGTAACCCGAAACTGGCGCTGGAACGTCGTAACCTGGTGCTGCGTCTGCTGCAGCAGCAGAACGTGATCGACCAGGAGCTGTACGACATGCTGAGCGCGCGTCCGCTGGGCGTGCAGCCGCGCGGCGGGGTGATTTCACCACAGCCGGCGTTTATGCAGATGGTGCGTCAGGAGCTGCAGGCGAAGCTGGGCGATAAGGTGAAAGATCTCTCCGGCGTGAAGATTTTCACCACCTTTGACTCCGTGGCGCAGGATGCGGCTGAAAAAGCGGCCACCGAAGGCATCCCGGCGCTGAAGAAGCAGCGTAAGCTGAGCGATCTGGAAACCGCGATGGTGGTCGTTGACCGCTTCAGCGGTGAAGTGCGTGCGATGGTCGGCGGCGCAGAGCCGCAGTTTGCCGGCTACAACCGCGCCATGCAGGCGCGTCGTTCCATCGGTTCTCTGGCGAAGCCGGCAACCTACCTGACCGCGCTGAGCCAGCCGAATCAGTATCGCCTGAACACCTGGATCGCCGATGCGCCGATTTCGCTGCGTCAGCCGAATGGCCAGGTGTGGTCGCCGCAGAACGATGACCGCCGCTACAGCGGTCAGGTAATGCTGGTGGATGCGCTGACGCGTTCAATGAACGTGCCGACGGTTAACCTCGGTATGGCGCTGGGCCTGCCCGCCGTCACCGATACCTGGCTGAAGCTGGGCGTGCCGAAAGACCAGCTCAACGCCGTACCGGCGATGCTGCTTGGGGCACTGAACCTGACGCCGATTGAAGTGGCGCAGGCATTCCAGACCATTGCCAGCGGCGGTAACCGCGCGACTCTGTCGGCGCTGCGTTCGGTGATTGCGGAAGACGGTACCGTGCTGTATCAGAGCTTCCCGCAGGCCGAGCGTGCGGTGCCGGCACAGGCGGCGTACATGACGCTGTGGACCATGCAGCAGGTGGTTCAACGCGGTACCGGTCGTCAGCTGGGCGCGAAATACCCGAACCTGCATCTGGCAGGGAAAACCGGGACCACCAACAACAACGTCGATACCTGGTTTGCTGGTATCGATGGCCGTGAAGTGGTGATCACCTGGGTAGGTCGCGATAATAACCAGCCGACCAAGCTATACGGCGCGAGTGGTGCGATGTCTATCTATCAGCGTTACCTGGCAAGCGAGTCGCCGATTGCGCTGGATCTGACGCCGCCAGAAGACGTGGTCAATATGGGCGTGGATGAAGGCGGTAACTTTATCTGCGGCGGTGGCGGCATGCGTATGCTGCCGGTCTGGACGACCGACCCGGATGCGCTGTGCCAGCAAAGCCAGCAGCAGATAGAGCAGCAGCAGTCGACGAACCCGTTTGACTCGTCCTCTTCACAGCCGCAGCAGCAACAACAGCAGCAGCCGCAGCAAGAGAAGAAAGAGAGCGACGGCGTAGCCGGCTGGATCAAGGATATGTTCGGCGGGAATTAATCGCGTAATGCACCCACTAAAAGGCCTCTGTCTCTGACAGAGGCCTTTTTATATCCAGGTTTTTTCTTTTTTTTAACCTCATTATTTCATCTGTTTGTTTCTTAACCCCTTAGTTTTTGTAGGGGCGCGTATTGCTTGCTATCGACGCAATTTTTCGCCTATCATGCTGCTCGTTATAATAATAATTCTCGTTTACGTTATCATTCACTTCATCAGAGAAATACCAATGGCGCGTCTTAAAACTGCTCAGCCAAGTCTCTCGCTGCGTAAAATCGCAGTCGTAGTAGCCACAGCGGTTAGCGGCATGTCTGTTTATGCACAGGCAGCAGATAAACCGAAAGAAGAAACCATCACCGTCACCGCCGCTCCGGCTCCTCAAGAGAGCGCCTGGGGTCCGGCAGCCACGATTGCTGCACGACACTCTGCAACGGCAACTAAAACGGATACTCCTATCGAAAAGACGCCACAGTCTATTTCTGTGGTGACTAGCGAAGAGATGGCGTTACATCAGCCGAAATCAGTGAAAGAAGCGCTGAGCTATACGCCTGGTGTTGCGGTAGGGACGCGCGGTGCATCTAATACATATGACTACCTGATCATTCGTGGTTTTGCTGCCGATGGTCAGAGCCAGAATAACTACCTCAACGGTATGAAGATGCAGGGCAACTTCTATAACGATGCGGTAATTGACCCCTATATGCTGGAGCGTGCTGAAATCCTGCGCGGGCCGAGCTCTGTTCTTTACGGAAAGAGTAGCCCAGGTGGTTTACTGAATATGGTCAGTAAGCGCCCGACTACCGACCCGTTAAAAGAAGTCCAGTTTAAAATGGGCACCGATAGCCTGTTCCAGACCGGTTTCGATTTCAGCGATGCGCTGGATGAAGACGGTGTCTATTCCTATCGTCTGACGGGCCTGGCGCGTTCTGCCAATGCACAGCAGGATCGTGCTGGTGAGCAGCGCTATGCTATCGCGCCGGCTTTCACATGGCGTCCGGATGACAAAACTAACTTTACCTTCCTCTCTTACTTCCAGAATGAGCCGGAAACGGGCTACTACGGCTGGTTACCGAAAGAGGGGACGGTTGAGCCATTGCCAAATGGCCATCGCCTGCCGACTGATTTCAACGAAGGCGCGAAAAATAATACCTACACCCGTAATGAAAAAATGGTTGGCTATAGCTTCGACCATGAATTCAATGACACCTTTACCGTGCGTCAGAACCTGCGTTATGCGGAAAACAAAGTCTCGCAGAATAGCGTTTACGGCTATGGTGTCTGCTCTGATGCATCAAATGCGGGTAACAAACAGTGTGCGGCATTGTCGTCTGCTGACAAAGGCCATTATCTGGCGCGTAAGTACGTCGTTGATGATGAGAAGTTGCAAAACTTCACCGTTGATACCCAATTGCAGAGCAAGTTTGCTACCGGCCAGGTTGATCACATTCTGCTGACCGGGGTTGATTTCATGCGTATGCGCAATGATATCAACTCCTGGTTTGGCTATGACGATTCCGTACCGCTGATGGACCTCTATAACCCGTCCTACGGCAACTTCGATTTCAACTCTAAAGATCCGGACACTTCCGGTCCGTATCGTATTCTGAACAAGCAGAAGCAAACCGGGCTGTATGTTCAGGATCAAGCGCAGTGGGATAAAGTGCTGGTTACGTTGGGTGGTCGTTATGACTGGGCGAACCAGAGCGCATTCAACCGCGATACCGGTGTGACCTCCGAACGTGATGATAAGCAGTTCACCTGGCGTGGCGGCGTTAACTATCTGTTCGATAACGGCGTGACTCCGTACTTCAGCTACAGTGAATCGTTTGAACCTGCTTCACAGACCGGCGAAGGCGGTAAAGTCTTCGCGCCCTCTAAAGGTAAGCAATACGAAGCGGGCGTAAAATATGTCCCGAACGATCGCCCGATCGTTGTGACCGGCGCGGTTTATCAGCTGACCAAATCTAATAACCTGATGGCCGATCCGAATGGGTCGTTCTACTCGGTTGAGGGCGGTGAAATTCGCGCTCGCGGCGTAGAAATCGAAGCGAAAGCGGCGCTGTCGGCGAGCGTTAACGTGGTCGGTTCTTACACCTATACCGATGCAGAATACACGACGGACACCACTTACAAAGGCAACACGCCTGCGCAGGTTCCAAAACACATGGCATCTCTGTGGGGTGATTACACCTTCTATGATGGCGCGCTGTCTGGCTTGACGTTGGGTACAGGGGCTCGTTTAACGGGTTCCAGCTATGGCGATCCGGCTAACTCCTTCAAAGTGGGCAGTTACACCGTTGTCGATGCGTTAGTACGCTATGACCTGGCTCGCGTAGGTATGGCCGGTTCCAACGTTGCGCTTCATGTGAATAACCTATTCGATCGTGAATACGTCGCCAGTTGCTTCAATACCTATGGCTGCTTCTGGGGCGCAGAACGTCAGGTTGTTGCGACCGCAACGTTCCGTTTCTAACCACCTCCAGGGCGCGGATTTTCCGCGCCCTTTAACATGTTGACGGTTATGCAGGACAACACAACTCATTCAGATACGACCTTTTCTCTCGAACAGGTCGTTTTTCGCGTTCCGGGCCGTACGCTGCTTCATCCTCTCTCTTTAACCTTTCCTGCGGGCAAAGTGACCGGGCTCATCGGCCACAACGGTTCGGGCAAATCGACCCTGTTGAAAATGTTGGGCCGCCATCAGCCGCCGTCGGAAGGGGAGATCCTGCTTGACGGTCAGCCGCTCGACAGCTGGAACAGCAAAGCGTTTGCCCGCAAGGTGGCCTATTTGCCACAGCAACTGCCGCCCGCTGAAGGGATGACGGTGCGTGAACTGGTGGCGATTGGCCGCTACCCATGGCACGGGGCGCTAGGGCGTTTTGGCGTTGCCGACCGTGAAAAGGTGGACGAGGCGATTGCGCTGGTGGGGCTGAAGCCGCTGGCCCAGCGCCTGGTTGACAGCCTGTCCGGCGGTGAGCGTCAGCGTGCATGGATCGCCATGCTGGTGGCGCAGGATAGCCGTTGCTTGCTGCTTGATGAACCGACGTCCGCGCTGGATATTGCTCATCAGGTCGATGTGCTGGCGTTAGTACATCGCCTGAGCCAGCAGCGCGGCCTGACCGTGGTAGCGGTGCTGCACGATATCAATATGGCGGCGCGTTACTGCGACTATCTGGTGGCCCTGCGCGGTGGCGAAATGATTGCCCAGGGGACGCCGGATGAACTGATGCGCAGCGACACGCTGGAACGTATTTATGGTATCCCGATGGGGATCCTGCCACACCCGGCCGGTGCTGCACCGGTAAGTTTTGTCTATTGATGGCTGACGTAAACCTGATTAGCCGCCGTCGGTTACTGACGGCGATGGCGCTGTCGCCGCTGTTGTGGCGGATGCAAACGGCGCAGGCCGCGCCGATGAACAACGAGCGTATTGTGGCGCTCGAATGGTTACCCGTTGAGCTGATGCTGGCGCTGGGCGTCACGCCATACGGCGTCGCGGATATTCCCAACTACCGTATGTGGGTCAACGAACCGGTGCTGCCGGATTCGGTGATTGACGTTGGCTTGCGCACGGAGCCCAATCTGGAGCTACTGACGCAAATGAAGCCGTCGATGCTGGTATGGTCGGCAGGCTATGGCCCTTCGCCGGAGGTGCTGGCGCGCATCGCGCCGGGGCGTGGCTTCGCGTTCAGCGACGGGAAACAGCCGCTGGCGCAGGCGCGACGCTCGTTGATGGAAATGGCGGACCTGCTGGGTAAACAAGCGGCCGCACATCGCCATCTGGCGGAATTTGATGCCTTTATCGATGGACTGAAGCCGCGTTTCCGTCAGCGTGGGGAGCGCCCACTGCTGATGATGTCGCTGCTCGATTCGCGTCATGTGCTGGTGTTCGGCCCGAACTGCCTGTTCCAGGAAGTTCTCGACCGTCTGGGGGTTAAAAACGCCTGGCAGGGTGAAACCAACTTCTGGGGCAGCACGGTCGTGGGGATTGACCGGCTGGCGGCCTATAAAGACGTCGATGTGATTTGTTTCGACCACGGTAACGCTGCGGAAATGCGCAGCTTGTCGGCCACCCCGTTATGGCAGGCGATGCCATTCGTACGCGCTGGCCGCATGCAGGTCGTACCGGCGGTCTGGTTCTATGGCGCCACGCTATCGGCGATGAATTTCGCCCGTATCCTGGATAATTCGTTGGGAGGCAATGCGTGAAAACGACCTTCTCTCCCTTTGCTGCGCTGTTGCTGGGGCTGCTGTTTATTGCTGCGTTGGCGCTGACCTGGTTTAACTTCAACACCGCGCTGCCGGGTTCACTCTGGTTGCAGGCGATGCGTCAGCCGAATATCGACGCCATTGACCAGATGATTTTCCACTACAGCCTGCTGCCGCGCCTGGCGATTGCGCTGCTGGTTGGGGCTGGGCTGGGGCTGGTCGGCGTGCTGTTCCAGCAGGTTTTGCGTAACCCACTGGCAGAACCGACGACACTTGGCGTGGCCACTGGCGCGCAGCTCGGTATGACCATTACCACTCTGTGGGCGATACCGGGGGTGCTGGCGGCACAATTTGCCGCGCTGGCGGGGGCCTGCATCGTCGGGGCGCTGGTGTTTGGCGTCGCGTGGGGTAAACGGCTTTCGCCGGTCACGCTGATTCTCGCCGGTCTGGTGGTGAGCCTCTACTGCGGCGCCATCAACCAATTGCTGGTGATTTTCCACCACGATCAACTGCAAAGCATGTTCCTGTGGAGCACCGGCACGCTGACGCAGACCGACTGGAGCGTGGTGCAGCGTTTGTGGCCGCAACTGCTGGGCGGCGTGATGTTGACGTTGCTGCTGCTGCGTCCGCTGACGCTGATGGGGCTGGATGACGGCGTGGCCCGTAACCTCGGGCTGGCGCTGTCGCTGGCTCGACTGGGGGCGCTAACGCTGGCGATCGTCATCAGCGCCTTACTGGTTAACGCGGTGGGGATTATTGGTTTTATCGGCCTGTTTGCGCCGCTGCTGGCGAAAATGCTGGGGGCGCGGCGTTTGCTCTCCCGACTGCTGCTGGCGCCGTTGATTGGCGCGTTGATTCTGTGGCTCTCCGATCAACTGATTCTGTGGCTGTCGCGAGTCTGGATGGAGGTCTCTACCGGCTCCGTCACCGCGCTAATTGGCGCACCGTTGCTGCTGTGGCTGCTACCGCGTTTGCGCAGCATGAGCGCGCCTGCAATGAACGCCAGCGACAGCGTTGCCCGCGAACGGCAGAACGTTGCGTGGTTTGCGCTGGGCGGGTTAGCCATCCTGTTGATTGCCGTATTTGCGGCGTTGTCGCTGGGGCGTGACGCTTACGGCTGGCACTGGGCCAGCGGTTCGCTGCTGGATCAACTGCTCCAGTGGCGCTGGCCGCGTATCGCCTCCGCGCTGATCGCCGGGATGATGCTGGCGGTCGCGGGCTGCATTATTCAGCGTCTGACCGGCAACCCGATGGCCAGCCCGGAAGTGCTGGGAATTAGCTCCGGTGCGGCGTTCGGCGTGGTGCTGATGCTGTTTATCGTGCCGGGCAACGCCTTTGGCTGGCTGCTGCCTGCCGGGAGTGTCGGCGCAGCGGTCACGCTGCTGATTATCCTGATTGCAGCCGGGCGCGGCGGCTTCTCGCCGCACCGCATGCTGCTGGCGGGGATGGCGTTGAGCACCGCATTCACCATGTTGCTGATGATGCTACAGGCCAGCGGCGACCCGCGTATGGCGCAGATTTTGACGTGGATTTCCGGCTCGACCTACAACGCCACAGGCAAGCAGGTGATGCAGTCGGCGGCCGCGATGGTGGTTCTACTGCTGCTGGTGCCGCTGTGCCGTCGCTGGCTCACCATTCTGCCGCTTGGCGGTGTAACGGCGCGGTCGATCGGTATGGCGCTGGCGCCGACCCGCATTGCGCTGCTGCTGTTGGCGGCGAGCCTGACGGCGGCGGCGACGCTAACCATCGGGCCGTTGAGCTTTGTCGGTTTGATGGCGCCGCATATCGCGCGGATGATGGGGTTCCGGCGGACGATGCCGCATATGGTGATTTCCGCCCTGGTTGGCGGCCTGCTGCTGGTGTTTGCGGATTGGTGCGGACGAATGCTGATGTTTCCGTATCAGGTGCCCGCGGGGCTGCTGTCGACCTTTATCGGCGCGCCGTACTTTATCTATTTGCTGAGGAAGCAGAGCCGCTAGATGAAAGGGTGAGGGAACGTCCCCCCTCACCCCGACCCTCTCCCCAAAGGGGCGAGGGGGAAAAGCGAGCTGGTGCCGTAGGTGAAGGCTGTTCCGAACGGTTCCCTCTCCCCGATGGGGAGAGGGCTAGGGTGAGGGGGAACTGCGCGTATATCCCTTACAGCTGGGCAAACACCCGACGCGCCGCATCGATGGTGTTATCAATATCTTCTTCGCTATGGGCAACCGACATAAAGCCCGCCTCAAAGGCCGACGGCGCCAGATATACCCCTTCTTCCAGCATCAGATGGAAGAAGCGCTTGAAGCGCTCAACGTCGCACTTCAGCACATCCTGATAGCAGGTGACTTCTTTGGCATCGGTGAAGAAAATACCGAACATGCCGCCCACGTTGTTGACGACCAGCGGGATACCAGCGTCTTGTGCGGCATCCAGCAAGCCTTGCGCCAGCTGGTTGGTCAGCTCGGTCAGCGTCTCGTGGACGCCCGGCTGCGCCACTTCGGTCAGGCAAGCGTAACCCGCTGCCATCGCAATCGGGTTACCGGAGAGCGTACCCGCCTGGTAAACCGGGCCGGTTGGCGCCAGCGCGTCCATCACGTCACGACGGCCGCCGAACGCCCCTACCGGCATCCCGCCGCCGATGATTTTGCCCAGACAGGTCAGGTCCGGCACCACGTCGTAGTAGGACTGTGCGCCCGCCAGCGCCACGCGGAAGCCGGTCATTACTTCATCGATAATCAGCAGCGCGCCAAACTCGTCGCACAGGGCGCGCAGGCCCGGCAGGAACTCCGGCTGTGGCGGAATGCAGTTCATGTTGCCGGCGACCGGTTCAACGATAATGCAGGCGATCTCCTGCGGATACTGCTCGAACGCCGCGCGCACGGACGCCAGATCGTTATAGGTGCAGGTGAGGGTATGTTTGGCGAAGTCTGCCGGGACACCCGGTGAATTTGGCTGGCCGAGGGTCAGCGCGCCGGAACCGGCTTTCACCAGCAGGCAGTCGGCATGGCCATGGTAGCAGCCTTCAAACTTGATGATTTTGTCGCGGCCCGTGAAGCCGCGGGCCAGGCGAATGGCGCTCATGGTGGCTTCGGTACCGGAGTTGACCATACGGACCATATCCATGGTAGGCACCAGTTCGGTCACCAGCTTCGCCATGGTCACTTCCATTTCGGTCGGCGCGCCGAAGCTCAGGCCGCGCTCGGCCGCTTCAATGACCGCGTTGCGGATAGCCGGATGGTTATGTCCCAGCACCATTGGCCCCCAGGAGCCGACGTAATCGATATAGGCTTTACCATCGACGTCGTACAGGTAGGCGCCATCTGCGCGTTCGATAAACAGCGGCGTGCCGCCAACGCCGGTGAAGGCGCGTACCGGCGAGTTAACGCCGCCAGGGATGAGTTCACGCGCTGCGCTATAGAGGTTTTCAGATTTGCTCATTGCCAGGATCCTGGTTCGTGAAAAATGTTTTGTCCGCTATTCTAAATTATTCCGTAGAGGTTATGAAATTTTTGCCTGATTGCAACAAAGCCCTCCTGAAGCAATTTTTTCGCGACGTAGCGCACAGGTGTGGGTAAAATGCTCCCCCTTCCTATTTGTATTACCAATTAGTGATGACGGTATGAAAGCTGAAATACCCCCTTTAGAGGCACAACGGATTGTCCGTTTACGCCGCCGTGACGTGGTGCGTAAATTGTTGAATCGCGATAAAACGCCGCTGATGGTGCTCCTGATGGCCGCCGTGGTTGGCGCGCTGGTGGGTTTAGTCGGCGTGGCGTTTGAGCATGCGGTGAACTGGGTGATGAACGCGCGTATTGGCACGTTGGCTCAGGTTGCGGACCATTGGTTTATCGTCTGGCCGCTGGCCTTTATTCTGTCGGCGCTGCTGGCGATGGTAGGTTACTGGCTGGTGCGTCGGTTTGCGCAGGAGGCCGGTGGCTCGGGGATCCCGGAAATTGAAGGCGCGCTGGAAGAGTTACGTCCGGTGCGCTGGTGGCGCGTGTTGCCGGTGAAATTTATCGGCGGCATGGGCACGCTCGGTGCCGGTATGGTGCTGGGACGCGAAGGGCCGACGGTGCAGATCGGCGGCAACGTAGGGCGCATGGTGAGCGATATCTTCCGCCAGCGCGGCGAAGAAGCGCGCCACACCCTGCTGGCAACGGGCGCGGCGGCGGGCTTGTCGGCGGCCTTTAACGCGCCGCTGGCGGGCATACTGTTCATTATTGAAGAGATGCGACCGCAGTTCCGCTACAGCCTGATTTCAATTAAAGCGGTGTTTACCGGCGTTATCATGTCGAGCATTGTGTTCCGCATCTTCAACGGCGAAACACCGGTGATTGAGGTCGGTAAACTGAGCAACGCGCCGGTCAATACGCTGTGGCTGTATATGGTGCTGGGCATTGTGTTCGGCTGCTTTGGGCCGCTGTTCAACACGATGGTGCTGAAGACCCAGGATATGTTTTTCCGCATCCACGGTGGCAATATTAAAAAATGGGTACTGATTGGCGGTCTGATCGGCGGTTGCTGCGGCGTACTGGGGCTGATTCAACCGGCGGCATCGGGCGGCGGCTTTACCCTGATCCCGATTGCGGCGGCGGGTAACTACACCATCGGCGCGCTGCTGTGTTTGTTCATTGTTCGCGTCGTGACCACGCTGCTGTGCTTCTCCTCCGGCGCGCCAGGCGGGATTTTCGCACCGATGCTGGCGTTGGGCACGTTGCTGGGGACCGCGTTTGGCACGGCGGCGGCGAGTCTGTTTCCGGCTTATCATCTGGACGCTGGCACTTTCGCCATCGCCGGAATGGGCGCGCTGCTGGCGGCTTCCGTTCGCGCCCCGTTGACCGGTATCGTGCTGGTACTGGAGATGACCGATAACTATCAGCTCATTTTGCCAATGATTATCACCGGGCTCGGTGCCACGCTATTAGCGCAGTTCCTCGGCGGACAACCGCTTTATGCCACTATCCTGGCGCGTACGCTGGCCAAGCAGGAAGCCGAGCAAGAGGCAAAAGCCCGGCAGGTTGCCGGGGAGAATACTTGAACGATTTACCAGGGTATTAGATAATGACCCAAAGAGTCGGGTTACTATTTGCCCAGACTAGCTGTAGTAATGGGAGCATAAAATGAGTGATGACGTAGCGCTGCCGCTGGAGTTTACCGACGCCGCAGCCAAAAAAGTAAAAGTCCTGATTGCGGATGAAGAGAATCCAAACCTGAAGCTGCGTGTGTACATCACGGGCGGCGGCTGCAGCGGCTTCCAGTACGGTTTTACCTTTGACGATCAGGTCAACGAAGGCGATATGACCATCGAAAAACAGGGCGTTGGCCTGGTGGTTGATCCAATGAGCTTGCAGTATCTGGTAGGCGGTTCCGTTGACTATACCGAAGGTCTGGAAGGTTCACGTTTTATCGTGACCAACCCGAACGCGACCAGCACCTGCGGCTGCGGTTCTTCCTTCAGCATTTGATGATCAAATGTCTAAAATTGCCCGCTTAGCCGCGGGCAATTTTGTTTGCAAGCAGGGTTAGCGCCCGTTGTCGTCCAGCGCAAAGGTCGGCAGCTTCAGATGCCAGCGAATGGCGGCCAGACGAATGGCCAGCGTCACCACCATCCCCATCATACTGGCGTTTTCCAGCGGCACTTTGAAGGTGTAATAGGCTGTCGCGTGGACGATCCCGCCAATAATACAGGCGGTAGCGTAGATTTCGGTGCGCAGAATCATCGGCACTTCGCGCGCCAGCACGTCACGGATAATCCCGCCGCCGACGCCGGTCACCACCCCCATACAGACCGCGACCAGCGGCCCGGAGTGCGCGATAAACGCTTTATTGACGCCGATGCCGACGAACACCGCCAGCCCGACGGCGTCGAGCACCGGCAGCACCCACTTCGGCAGGCGACGCGGTTGGCGCACCAGTACGATGGTCAGCATACAGGTCACCATTGCCACGACCAGGTCGGTCGGGTCTTTTACCCAGAATACAGGGCCGTTGGCGAGCGCCATATCGCGAATCGTTCCGCCACCGACGGCGGTAACGACGCCCAGAACCAGCACGCCGAACGGATCCATGCGCAGTTTCCCCGCCAGCAGTACGCCGGAGACGGCGAAAACAATGGTGCCAACAATATCAAGCCAGTAGACAAGCATGACCAATTACCCAATTAATGAACCTGCGACAGCGCAGTACAGAGTTGTTTTGCGGCGAGGATAATACGTGGGCTTGCCCGTTCAAACCAGTCACTATTAAGGGGAATAACCGGGATTGTGAGCTGACTGGCCCAGTAGCGCTGAATTTTCGGAATCTGACTTTCGTCACCGGCGGCGACAATGGCCTGCGGCTGACGCGTCAGTACCTGCTCACGGCTCACCTGCGGCCAGGCGACGCGGCTGTCGGCAAAGATGTTCTGACCGCCGCAAATCTCCAGCACCTGGTTCTGAATCGCGCTTTTGTTACTGGTGAAGATAGGGTTGAAACCGAACTGCATAAACACGCGCTTTTTCGGCGCATTGGCGTACTGCGCCTTCAGTTGAGTGTAGTCGCGCATCAGCGCGGCGGCGGCCTGCTCGGCTTTTTCCGGCTGCGGGCTCCACTGTGCCAGCTTACGTAGCGCGGCGGCGATGTCTTCAATACTGTGTGAGTCAATCCACAGCACGGTAATGCCGAGCGACTGCAACTGATTGACCGGGCGCTCGGCGTTGCCTTCCTTCCACGCCAGCACGACGTCCGGATGCAGCGCCACGATGCGCTCCAGGTTGATGCCTTGCCAGGAGGCGACCTGTTCGATCGTTTTGGCCGCGGCGGGGTAGTCAGACCACGCGCTGACGCCAACGGGGGTGATCCCGGCGGCAAAGGCCAGTTCGGTATTGGCAGGGGAGAGGGAGATAACCCGCGGCGCGGCATAGAGCCACGCCGGGGCGCTAAACAGCAGGGCCAGCAGCCCTGTCATCAAGCGCTTAGCCATGTGCGAGTTTCTGCACCAGCGTTTCAACCATCAGCGTCGATTGCTTCGCGGCAACCGCCAGGAATTCGTCAAAGCTCAGGTGGGACTCTTTGTCGGCAACGTCGGAGATGGCGCGCACCACCACGAACGGCACGGCAAAGCTGTGGCAAACGTGGGCAATGGCGGTAGCTTCCATCTCAACGGCAATGGCCTGCGGGAAGTTGCGACGAATTTTCGCCAGCCCTTCGGCGCCGTTAATGAAAGCGTCGCCGCTGACGATCAGGCCGCGTACCGCATTCAGATCCAGCGCCTTGATGCAGGTTTCGGCGGCGGCAATCAGTTTATCGTCGGCTTTGAACGCCGCCGGGCAGCCGGCCATCTGGCCGATTTCGTAGCCGAATGCGGTAACGTCGGCATCGTGATAGCGCGCTTCATCGGAGACCACGATATCACCCACTTTCAGCGTCGGCGCCAGACCGCCCGCGGAACCGGTGTTGATGATAACGTCCGGCTGGCAGCGCTCCAGCAGCAGGGCTGCGCCCATCGCGGCCGCGACTTTACCAATGCCGGACTTCAGCAGAGCAACGTCCACGCCGTTCAACTGGCCGGTGTAGATTTCACTGCCGCCGAGGGTGATAGTCTGACGATTTTCGATTTTGTCACGCAGCAGCGTAACTTCTTCTTCCATTGCGCCAATAATGCCGATTTTCATAGATTTACTCGCGATGTGCCATGTTTAAAGGCATAGTCTATCATGCGGTTCAGGGGAAGCGCATTTCTCGCGACGGAGAGG
This sequence comes from Kluyvera sp. Awk 3, assembly GCF_028069715.1. Lineage (NCBI taxonomy): Bacteria > Pseudomonadati > Pseudomonadota > Gammaproteobacteria > Enterobacterales > Enterobacteriaceae > Kluyvera > Kluyvera sp. Awk 3. The sequence continues at coordinate 22,065 of NZ_JANEWH010000010.1, forward strand.
CTATGGCTAAGATTGATTTTCGTAACAAAATTAACTGGCGTCGGCGCTATCGTTCACCGCAAGGCGTCAGCTCGGAGCATGAGATCCTGCGCATTTTTGAAAGTGACCGTGGGCGCATCATCAACTCGCCGGCGATTCGCCGTTTGCAGCAGAAAACCCAGGTCTTCCCGCTGGAGCGTAATGCCGCCGTTCGCACGCGCCTCACTCACTCGATGGAGGTCCAGCAGGTAGGGCGCTATATCGCCAAAGAGATTTTAAGCCGCCTGAAAGAGAAAAAGCTGCTGGTGGCCTACGGTCTGGACGAGTTGACCGGGCCTTTTGAAAGCATCGTTGAGATGGCTTGCCTGATGCATGATATCGGCAATCCGCCGTTTGGCCATTTTGGCGAAGCGGCAATCAACGATTGGTTCAGCCAGCGTCTGGCGCCGAAAGATGCGCTGCGCCAGCCGCTGAGCCATGACCGCTGTGAAGTTGTGAGCCTCCAGCTGCGCGAAGGTGAAGAGACGCTGAATGAGTTGCGCCGTAAGGTGCGTCAGGATCTGTGTCACTTTGAAGGCAACGCGCAGGGGGTTCGACTGGTGCATACGCTAATGCGTATGAACCTGACCTGGGCGCAGGTGGGGTGTATCCTGAAATATACGCGCCCGGCCTGGTGGGTGGGTGAGACGCCAGCGACCCACAGCTATTTAATGAAAAAACCGGGCTACTACCTGGCCGAAGAAGGTTATATTTCGCGCTTACGTAAAGAACTGGATTTAGCACCTTACAATCGCTTCCCATTAACCTGGATTATGGAAGCGGCCGATGATATTTCTTATTGTGTTGCGGACCTTGAGGATGCCGTTGAAAAACGAATCTTCAGCGTTGAGCAGCTGTATCAGCATTTATACGATTCCTGGCCGGAGCATACAAAAGGCTCACTGTTCGCACAGGTGGTGGAAAATGCCTGGGATAAATCTCGTGCTAATTCATTAAGCCGCAGTACTGAAGACCAGTTCTTTATGTATTTACGGGTGAACACATTAAATAAACTGGTGCCCTATGCGGCGCAGCGGTTTATTGAAAATCTGCCACAGATTTATGCTGGTGACTTTAATCACGCACTACTGGAAGATGAAAGCAGCTATAGTCAGTTGCTGAATCTTTATAAGAATGTAGCTATAAAACATGTGTTTAGCCATCACGAAGTTGAACAGCTGGAATTGCAGGGTTACCGTGTTATTGGCGGCTTGCTGGATATTTACGCGCCGTTGCTTAAATTATCCTTAAGCGATTTCAGTGAACTGGTGGAACACGAGCGGGTTCGTCGATTACCCATTGAGTCGCGCCTTTTTTGCAAGCTCTCAACGCGACATCGTTTAGCTTATGTTGAGGCTGTGAATAAAATTTCACGCGACGCCCTTGAATTTCCGGTGATGGAATATTATTACCGTTGTCGTCTGCTTCAGGATTATATCAGCGGAATGACCGACCTCTACGCGTGGGATGAATATCGACGACTGATGGCAGTAGAATAATCAGAAGTTTTGTAAAGACGCTCAATAAATTTTTACTTTTCCCACGTGCAGTTGAATGGAACTTAGTGTCATAAAGCGAATCTGATAGTCACGAACACAGCAATTTTGCGTAATCTGATATTGAGATTGAAACACATGAAAAAAACCACGTTAGCAATGAGTGCTCTGGCTCTTAGTTTAAGTCTGGCTCTGTCTCCGTTGTCCGCTAGCGCGGCCGAGACGGCATCTTCTACCGCATCCGCTGCCCAGCCTATGCCTAGCCTGGCGCCGATGCTGGAAAAAGTGATGCCGTCTGTCGTCAGCATTAATGTTGAGGGCAGCACAACGGTAAACACGCCGCGTATGGGCCGTAACTTCCAGCAGTTCTTCGGCGACAACTCGCCGTTCTGCCAGGACGGTTCACCGTTCCAGAGCTCACCTTTCTGTCAGGGCGCTGGCCCGAACGGCGGTAACGGTGGCGCCCAGCCGCAGCAGCAACAGAAATTTATGGCCCTCGGCTCCGGTGTGGTGATTGACGCCGCCAAAGGCTACGTCGTCACCAACAACCACGTGGTTGATAACGCCAACGTGATTAAAGTACAGCTGAGTGATGGACGTAAGTTCGACGCTAAAGTGGTCGGTAAAGACCCGCGCTCGGATATCGCGCTGATTCAGATTCAGGATCCGAAAAACCTGACGGCAATTAAGCTGGCGGATTCCGATGCTCTGCGCGTCGGCGACTACACCGTAGCGATTGGTAACCCGTTCGGTCTGGGCGAAACCGTCACTTCCGGTATCGTCTCCGCGTTGGGTCGTAGCGGCCTGAACGTCGAAAACTACGAAAACTTTATTCAGACCGATGCGGCGATCAACCGCGGTAACTCCGGCGGCGCGCTGGTGAACCTGAACGGCGAGCTGATTGGTATCAATACCGCGATCCTTGCGCCGGACGGTGGCAACATCGGTATCGGCTTCGCTATTCCAAGCAACATGGTGAAAAACCTGACCGATCAGATGGTGAAATTTGGCCAGGTAAAACGCGGTGAACTGGGCATTATGGGCACCGAGCTGAACTCTGAACTGGCGAAAGCAATGAAAGTTGACGCTCAGCGCGGCGCTTTCGTCAGCCAGGTCATGCCGAACTCCTCTGCGGCGAAAGCGGGCATCAAAGCCGGTGACGTGATTACCGCGCTGAACGGTAAGCCAATCAGCAGCTTCGCGGCGCTGCGCGCCCAGGTGGGCACTATGCCGGTGGGCAGCAAAATCACCCTCGGCCTGCTGCGCGATGGCAAACCGGTGACGGTGAACCTGGAACTGCAGCAGAGCAGCCAGACTCAGGTAGAGTCCAGCAGCATTTTCAACGGGATTGAAGGTGCGGAAATGAGCAACAAAGGCCAGGATAAAGGCGTGGTGGTTAATACGGTGAAAGCCGGGACCCCGGCCGCGCAGATCGGTCTGAAGAAAGGCGACATTATCGTGGGCGCGAACCAGCAGGTGGTGAAAAACATCGCCGAGCTGCGCAAAATCCTCGACAGCAAGCCGTCCGTTCTGGCGCTGAACATTCAGCGTGGTGATAGCTCTATCTACCTGCTGATGCAGTAATCATGACCTCAACCCTTTCCCCATCAGGGGAAAGGGTTTCTTCCTTTCGTAATGTGAAGCTCCCCACAACTCCATAGATCTCGGCTGTGCTTTGTGCATTTGCACAGTGCGCGGTTCCCCTGTCTTTCTTATCATGTAACCTGCTCACAGGAGGGGTTCATGGCTGGCTGGCATCTCGATACTAAAATGGCGCAGGATATTGTGGCGCGCACCATGCGCATCATCGATACCAATATTAACGTGATGGATGCCCGTGGACGCATTATCGGCAGCGGCGATCGCGAGCGTATTGGGGAATTGCACGAAGGTGCGCTGCTGGTGCTGTCACAGGGCAGGGTCGTAGACATCGATGATGCGGTGGCGCGTCATCTGCATGGCGTGCGTCAAGGGATCAACCTGCCGCTGCGTCTGGAGGGGGAAATCGTCGGTGTTATCGGCCTGACCGGCGAACCGGAGACGCTGCGTAAATATGGCGAGCTGGTGTGCATGACGGCGGAGATGATGCTCGAGCAGTCGCGGCTGATGCATCTGCTGGCGCAGGACAGCCGTCTGCGTGAAGAGCTGGTCATGAATCTGATTCAGGCCGAGGAGAATACCCCTGCGTTGACCGAATGGGCGCAGCGTTTGGGAATCGACCTTAACCAGCCGCGCGTGGCGGCGGTCGTTGAAGTCGACAGCGGGCAGCTTGGCGTCGACAGCGCCATGGCAGAGTTACAGCAGTTGCAAAACGCGCTGACCACGCCGGAGCGCAACAACCTGATTGCTATCGTCTCTTTGACTGAAATGGTGGTGCTGAAACCGGCACTCAATCAGTTTGGCCGCTGGGATGCTGAAGACCACCAGAAGCGCGTTGAGCAGCTGATTTCACGCATGAAAGAGAACGGCCATTTGCGTTTTCGCGTGGCGCTGGGCAACTACTTTACCGGGCCGGGCAGCATTGCCCGCTCGTACCGTACTGCCCGTACCACCATGATGGTGGGCAAACAGCGCATGCCCGAGAGCCGCAGCTATTTTTATCAGGATTTGATGCTGCCGGTGCTGCTCGACAGCCTGCGCGGTGGCTGGCAGGCCAACGAGCTTTCGCGCCCGTTGATGCGCCTGAAAGCAATGGATAACAACGGTCTGCTGCGTCGTACCCTGACAGCATGGTTTCGCAATAATGTTCAGCCGCTGGCTACCTCAAAGGCACTGTTTATTCACCGCAATACGCTGGAATATAGACTGAACCGTATCTCGGAGCTAACCGGGCTGGATTTGGGGAATTTTGACGACAGGCTGCTGCTGTATATTGCGCTGCAATTGGATGAGCAGCGATGATAAAACCGTAGAGTGTGCGGTCTGTGTAAGCCTGATAAGCGTAGCGCCATCAGGCAAAACGCCGGGTGGCGGCTTCGCCTTACCCGGCCTACAAATACATCCACATGCTGCTATTTACGCGTCAACTTCTCAAGATCGGCTTCAATTTCACTGATCTTATTGGTCACGACGCTTTCCAGATGACGCAGATCGTCAAGGATCTTACGCTTCAGGTCGACTTCACTGCGATCGCGCTGGCAAATCTGGTCCAGCTCGTCAATCACGTAGCGCAGATTCGGGCTGATCTCCTGCACTTCTTTGAAACCCTGACCATCACCAGCGATGGTTTTACGCTGACGCGGATATTTGAACTTCACGCTCTTAGCGAAAAATTCACCCTTATCCTTCTGGAAATAGATTTTCAGGATATCGTTGTTGGCTTCCTGCCGGAGGCTGTAACGATCGATTTCATCGGGATTGGTAATCCCCAGGCTTTTCAAATTATCGTACATAGCGGTACCCCTGATCTAATTTAACTATTGAATAATTAACGAAAAAATCAAACTCCGCCAGCGTAAGAATAAAAAAAAGCGGGGTTGCCCCCGCTTTTTCGCATCTTATTAATCGATAGTACGCAGTAGTTCGTTGATACCGACTTTACCGCGGGTTTTCGCGTCGACCTTCTTCACGATAACCGCGCAGTACAGGCTGTACTTACCGTCTTTAGAAGGCAGGTTGCCGGAGACGACAACGGAGCCTGCCGGAACGCGGCCGTAGAACACTTCGCCGGTTTCGCGATCGTAGATTTTGGTGCTCTGACCGAGGTAGACGCCCATCGAGATCACGGAGCCTTCTTCTACGATCACACCTTCAACCACTTCAGAACGCGCGCCGATGAAGCAGTTGTCTTCGATGATGGTCGGGTTCGCCTGCAGCGGCTCCAGTACGCCACCGATGCCGACGCCGCCGGACAGGTGCACGTTTTTACCAATCTGCGCGCAGGAACCTACGGTCGCCCAGGTATCCACCATGGAACCTTCGTCAACGTAGGCGCCGATGTTCACATAGGACGGCATCAGCACGGTGTTGCGGGCGATATAGGCACCCTGACGAACGGCAGCCGGCGGCACCACGCGGAAACCTTCTTTCTGGAAACGCGCTTCGTCGTAATCAGCGAATTTCATCGGTACTTTATCGAAGTAGCGGCTTTCCGCACCGTCGATAACCTGGTTATCGTTAATACGGAAAGAGAGCAGAACCGCTTTCTTCAGCCACTGGTGAGTGACCCACTGGCCGTCGATCTTTTCAGCGACACGCAGCGCGCCGGAATCCAGCAGGGAAATCACCTGGTTAACCGCTTCGCGGGTTACGGTATCCACATTTGCCGGCGTGATGTCGGCGCGACGCTCAAAAGCGGACTCAATAACGTTCTGTAATTGCTGCATTGTTTACTCTTTCCATTCACTAATAAAAATACGTCACCCTTTATCGTTTGGATTGAGGGCCGCTGTCAACCGTTGTTGCACTTCTTGTTGCAGCTCATTATTAAGGGCACGCCGGTCGGCGGTGGCGATTATAAATAAATCTTCTACTCGTTCACCAATTGTCGTAATTCTGGCCCCGTGTAGCGAAATACCGAGGTCGGCAAACACCTGGCCGACGCGGGCAAGCAGGCCTGGCTGGTCAAGGGCGATTAGCTCAAGGAATGAGCGGCGGTCGGTATGGGTCGGCAGGAAATTGACCTCAGTATCGACGGAGAAGTGGCGCAGTTTGGCGGCCTGGCGACGCGGCTGCGGCGGCTGCCAGCTACGCTGGGTTATCGCTTGCTCCAGCCCTAAGCGGATAGCTTCGTGGCGATCGCTTGAGAGCGGGCTGCCGTCCGGTTCAAGCACGATAAAGGAGTCCATCGCCATACCGTCGCGGGTGGTAAAGATCTGTGCGTCGTGGACGCTCAGGTTGCGACGGTCCAGTTCGGCGCAGACGGCGGCGAACAGGTACGGGCGATCCGGACTCCAGATAAAGATCTCGGTGCCGCCGCGCGTTGCCTGCGGGCTCAGCAGGATCATGGGCTGACTGAGATCGTGTTTAAGCAGGTGACGAGCGTGCCACGCCAGCTGGTTCGGCGTGTGGCGAACAAAGTAGTTGGCGCGGCAGCGGTTCCAGATCTGGTGCAGCGCTTCTTCATTGATGTTATCCATGCGCAGCAGCGCCAGCGCCTGCATCTGGTGATGACGCACGCGTTCACGCATATCCGGCGTGTTCTGCATCCCACGACGCAGCTGTTTTTCAGTGGCGAAGTACAGCTCGCGCAGCAGGCTCTGTTTCCAGCTGTTCCACAAGGTTTCGTTGGTCGCGCAAATATCGGCGACCGTCAGGCATACCAGGAAGCGCAGACGGTGTTCGGTCTGCACCTCTTCGGCGAACTGCTTAATGACTTCCGGATCCTGAATATCGCGGCGCTGGGCGGTGACCGACATCAGCAGATGCTGGCGTACAAGCCAGGCGACCAACTGGGTTTCACGCGAATTCAGACCATGCAATTCGGCGAATTTCAGCACGTCCTGCGCGCCGAGGATCGAGTGGTCGCCGCCGCGCCCTTTGGCGATATCGTGGAACAGGGCGGCAATCAGAATCAGTTCCGGATGGTTGAGCCGCGGCCAGAGGTCGACGCAAAGCGGATGGCGCGAACGGGTCTCCTCATTGGCAAAACTCTCCAGCTTCAGCAGCACGCGGATGGTGTGCTCGTCGACGGTATAGGCGTGGAACAGGTCGAACTGCATCTGGCCGACGATATACGACCACTGCGGCATATAAGCCCACAGCACGCTGTGGCGGTGCATCGGCAGCAGGCCGCGGCTCACCGCGCCGGGGTGACGCAGCATATTGAGGAACAGGGAACGCGCCTCCGGGATATAGCACAGCGGCTCGGTCAGATGACGTCGCGCGTGGCGCAGGTGGCGCAGCGTGGTGGAATAGATGCCGGTGATGTTGCTGTTGCGCACCATCATGTAGAACATCCGCAAAATAGCCTGCGGCTCGCGGATAAACAGCGTATCGTCGCGCAGATCGATCAGCGTCCCGCGCAGCTGGAAGTCATCGTCGATGGCGCGCGGTTTTTCATCTTCCGTCAGGGCGAGAATCGCTTCATCGAACAACTGCAATAGCATGTGGTTCAGCTCGCCCACGCGACGGGTGACGCGATAGAAGTCTTTCATCATGTGTTCGATCGGCTGATTGCCTTCGCCGGCATATTTCAGCCGCTGGGCGACGCTGAGCTGACGATCGAACAGCAGACGGTTGTCGTAGCGATTAAGTTCAAGGTGCAGGGCAAAGCGAATGCGCCACAGCAGATGCAGACACTCGTTAAGCTCGTTGCGTTCGGCCTCGGTGAGGAAGCCAAAGCTGACCATCTCGTCAAGAGAGGTGGCGCCAAAGTGGCGGCGGGCGACCCACTGAATGGTGTGGATGTCGCGCAGGCCGCCGGGGCTGCTTTTAATGTCCGGTTCCAGATTGTAGCTGGTGCCGTGGTAGCGCTGGTGGCGCGCCTCCTGCTCGGCGACTTTCGCCGGGAAAAAGTTTTCCGACGGCCAGAAGCCTTCGCTGAAGATGTGTTTTTGCAGCTCAAGGAACAGCGCGACGTCGCCGATCAGCAGGCGCGATTCAATCAGGTTGGTGGCGACGGTTAAATCGGATAACCCTTCCAGCAGGCACTCTTCCAGCGTGCGCACGCTGTGGCCGACTTCCAGCTTGATATCCCACAGCAGCGTCAGCAGTTCGCCGATTTTCTGCGCCTGCTCGTCGGGCAGCTTTTTGCGGCTGAGGATCAGCAGGTCGACGTCCGAAAGCGGATGCAGCTCGCCGCGACCGTAGCCGCCGACGGCGACCAGCGCAGCGTCCTCAACCTCGCCAAAACCGTAGTGCAGCCACAGGCGCTGGAGCATCTGGTCGATAAATTCGGTGCGCGCCTCGATGAGCTGTTCCGCGCTGACGCCTTCGTCGAACGCGACGCCGAGCCAGCGCTGGAAGGCTTCCAGCCGGCTTTTGATATCGGCGCAGTTCAGGCTGTCTTCGGGCCAGTGTACCGGGTTGTCCGGCTGGCCGGGCAGAGTGGGGAGGGGGGTACAAGCCAGTTCAGGTATGGAGTTACTCATTGCGCCACCCATAAGAAAAAACGATTACCAAAAAAAAGCCGGCATTTGCCGGCTTTTCATTATTCGTTGTGCGAGATTATCGCCGGGATGGTGTCATCCGAGCGTAACGTCAGTATTTCGCAGCCGTTGTCTGTCACCACAATAGTATGCTCGTACTGCGCAGACAAGCTCCGGTCTTTGGTTTTTACCGTCCAGCCGTCCTTCATGGTACGAATCTCTTTCTTCCCGGCGTTGACCATCGGTTCGATGGTGAAGGTCATGCCTTGTTTCAGGACCACGTCGGTTTCACGAGAGTCATAGTGCAGCACCTGCGGTTCTTCGTGGAAGCCGCGGCCAATGCCGTGACCGCAGTATTCACGCACCACGGAGAAGCCTTCCGCTTCAACGAACTTTTGAATCGCCGCGCCAATTTCGCGCAGGTTCACGCCTGGTTTCACCATTTTGAGCGCCAGGTACAGGCTCTCCTGGGTAACGCGGCACAGACGTTCGCCGAGAATGGTCGGTTTGCCAACGATGAACATTTTCGACGTATCGCCGTGGAACTCATCTTTAATCACAGTCACGTCGATGTTGACGATATCGCCATCTTTCAGATGTTTTTCGTCATCCGGGATGCCGTGGCACACCACTTCATTGATAGAGATGCAGACCGATTTCGGATATCCGTGGTAGCCGAGGCAGGCGGAGATTGCTTTCTGTTCGTTGACAATATAGTCGTTGCAAATGCGATCCAGCTCGCCGGTGGTCACGCCAGGCTTGACGTGCGGGGCGATCATTTCCAGCACTTCTGCGGCCAGACGGCCAGCAACGCGCATTTTTTCAATATCTTCTGGAGTCTTAATAGAAATAGCCATGGAATATGTCCATCAGTGTCGATTTTTTCGACAATAATTGAGTATTAGTGATGTCAATGTTAACAGCCAGGAGTACCCCCTGCCAAATTGAGAATCATTCTGAACTTCGCCTTTCGTGCCCTGCGTCGGCGATAACAACTGTTGGTATCTGCGTCGGTTTTATGGTATAAAGCGCGCCGAACTTCCGCTCATTGTTTTGTCCGGAAGCGACAAATCTCACTTTGTGTAAATAACACACACGTATCGGCACATATTCCGGGGTGCCCTTTGGGGTCGGTAATATGGGATACGTGGAGGCATAACCCCAACTTTATCTATAGAGGTTTTAAACCATGGCAACTGTTTCCATGCGCGACATGCTCAAGGCTGGTGTTCACTTCGGTCACCAGACCCGTTACTGGAACCCGAAAATGAAGCCTTTCATCTTCGGCGCACGTAACAAAGTTCACATCATCAACCTTGAGAAAACTGTACCGATGTTCAACGAAGCTCTGGCTGAACTGAACAAGATCTCTTCTCGTAAAGGCAAAATCCTTTTCGTTGGTACTAAACGCGCTGCAAGCGAAGCTGTGAAAGAAGCTGCTCTGAGCTGCGACCAGTTCTTCGTGAACCATCGCTGGCTGGGCGGTATGCTGACTAACTGGAAAACCGTTCGTCAGTCCATCAAACGTCTGAAAGATCTGGAAACTCAGTCTCAGGACGGTACTTTCGACAAGCTGACCAAGAAAGAAGCGCTGATGCGTACTCGTGAGCTTGAGAAACTGGAAAACAGCCTGGGCGGTATCAAAGACATGGGCGGCCTGCCGGACGCACTGTTCGTTATCGATGCTGACCACGAGCACATTGCTATCAAAGAAGCGAACAACCTGGGTATCCCGGTATTCTCTATCGTTGATACCAACTCTGATCCAGATGGCGTTGATTTCGTTATCCCGGGTAACGACGATGCAATCCGTGCTGTGACCCTGTACCTGAGCGCTGTAGCTGCTACCGTTCGTGAAGGCCGTTCTTCCGATCTGGCTTCCCAGGCGGAAGAAAGCTTCGTAGAAGCTGAGTAATAAGGCACGCTCGTTAGAGCCCTTATAAACCAGGTAGTAACACGTTTGGTTAGGGGGCCTGTTTATGGCCCCCTTTTTCACTTTTAAATCTGTACGGTTTTGGCCGGGCAGATCAAATCTTCCGAGGATTTTAGAATGGCTGAAATTACCGCTTCCCTGGTAAAAGAGCTGCGTGAACGTACTGGCGCAGGCATGATGGATTGCAAAAAAGCCCTGACTGAAGCTAATGGCGACATCGAGCTGGCAATCGAAAACATGCGTAAATCTGGCGCGATCAAAGCGGCGAAAAAAGCAGGCAACGTTGCTGCTGACGGCGTGATCAAAACCAAAATCAACGGCAACATCGCCTTCATTCTGGAAGTTAACTGCCAGACTGACTTCGTTGCTAAAGATGCTGGTTTCCAGGCTTTCGCTGACAAAGTTCTGGACGCTGCCGTTGCTGGCAACATCACCGACGTTGAAGTTCTGAAAGCACAGTTCGAAGAAGAACGCGTTGCGCTGGTTGCTAAAATCGGTGAGAACATCAACATCCGTCGCGTGGCTTCCCTGGAAGGCGAAGTACTGGGCAACTACCAGCACGGTGCGCGCATCGGTGTTCTGGTTGCTGCTACTGGCGCTGACGAAGAGCTGGTTAAACAGCTGGCAATGCACGTTGCTGCAAGCAAGCCGGAATTCGTTAAGCCGGAAGACGTTTCCGCTGAAGTGGTAGAAAAAGAATACCAGGTACAGCTGGATATCGCGATGCAGTCCGGTAAGCCGAAAGAAATCGCAGAGAAAATGGTTGAAGGCCGCATGAAGAAATTCACCGGCGAAGTTTCTCTGACCGGTCAGCCGTTCGTTATGGATCCGAGCAAGTCTGTTGGCCAGCTGCTGAAAGAGCACAACGCTGACGTGACTGGCTTCATCCGCTTCGAAGTGGGCGAAGGCATCGAGAAAGTTGAGACTGACTTCGCAGCAGAAGTTGCTGCCATGTCCAAGCAGTCTTAATTGCAGTAAAGGAGCCGCCTGAGGGCGGCTCTCTTTTGTGTAGTAAAGCACGTGTAGTAAAGAACATCGTCATGTGGAAATCAGCCAGCTCCTATAGGGTTCAGGTGGCAAGGAACGCATGATGTCACTTGAATTAAACCATCCCATTCGTGACACCTCAGGAAAGAAAATGGCTACCAACGCAAAACCTGTCTACAAACGTATTCTGCTCAAGCTTAGCGGCGAAGCCTTGCAGGGCACTGAAGGCTTCGGTATTGACGCAAGTATTCTTGACCGTATGGCGCAAGAGATTAAAGAACTTGTTGAGCTGGGCATCCAGGTGGGTGTCGTTATTGGTGGTGGCAACCTGTTCCGTGGTGCGGGTCTGGCAAAAGCCGGTATGAACCGCGTTGTGGGCGACCACATGGGCATGCTGGCTACGGTAATGAACGGCCTGGCAATGCGTGACGCACTGCATCGCGCCTATGTGAACGCCCGCCTGATGTCGGCAATTCCGCTGAACGGCGTTTGCGACAACTACAGCTGGGCAGAGGCGATCAGCCTGCTGCGTAATAACCGCGTCGTGATTCTGTCCGCCGGTACCGGCAACCCGTTCTTTACCACCGACTCCGCAGCCTGCCTGCGCGGTATCGAAATCGAAGCCGACGTGGTACTGAAAGCAACCAAAGTTGACGGCGTCTTCACCGCTGATCCGGCGAAAGATCCGTCTGCCACCATGTACGATCAGCTGACCTACAGCGAAGTACTGGATAAAGAACTGAAAGTCATGGATCTGGCGGCCTTTACGCTGGCCCGTGACCACAAACTGCCGATTCGCGTATTCAACATGAACAAACCGGGCGCGCTGCGCCGCGTGGTGATGGGCGAAAAAGAAGGCACTTTGATTACGGAATAATTTCCGTCACGGCCATTTCCGGGTAAGATTCGCCTTTACCCGGCAGAATGACATAATTCTGTGGCATGATTTAAACGAGACTATACTTAGCGCATTCACTGCAATGTGCCATTGTCTGGTCGACTGAGACTAGTTTTCAAGGATTCGTAACGTGATTAGCGATATCAGAAAAGATGCCGAAGTACGCATGGATAAATGCGTAGAAGCATTCAAAAACCAAATCAGCAAAATTCGCACGGGTCGTGCTTCTCCCAGCCTGCTGGATGGCATTATCGTTGAATATTACGGCACCCCGACGCCGCTGCGTCAGCTGGCAAGCGTGACCGTAGAAGATACCCGTACCCTGAAAATCAACGTGTTTGACCGTTCTATGGGCCCGGCCGTTGAAAAAGCGATCATGGCGTCTGACCTCGGTCTGAACCCAAGCTCCGCGGGTACCGATATCCGCGTTCCGCTGCCTCCGCTGACCGAAGAACGTCGTAAAGACCTGACCAAAATCGTTCGTGGCGAAGCAGAACAAGCGCGCGTTTCCGTGCGTAACGTTCGTCGTGATGCGAACGACAAAGTGAAGGCGCTGCTGAAAGACAAAGAGATCAGCGAAGATGACGATCGCCGCTCTCAGGAAGAAGTACAGAAACTGACCGATGCTGCTATCAAGAAAGTGGAAGCGGCGCTGGCAGAGAAAGAAGCGGAACTGATGCAGTTCTAAGACTGTGTAAGTTGTGCTATTAACGCCGTACAGGAAGCGTCGCAGCTTCGCTGGCGGCGTTTTGCATTTTATCAATCCTGGATCTCTCATGAAGCGATTAACTGTTCTGGGCTCAACAGGCTCGATTGGCTGCAACACGCTGGATGTGGTACGCCATAACCCCGAAAGTTTTGCGGTTACAGCGCTGGTTGCGGGCAAAAATGTCGATCGAATGATCGAACAGTGCCTGGAGTTTTCTCCTCGCTATGCGGTGATGGACGACGCGAAAAGCGCCAATGCGCTGATGCTGGCGTTGCGTGAGCATGGGAGTCGTACCGAAGTGTTGAGCGGGCAACAAGCGGCGTGTGACGTCGCGGCGCTCGACGAGGTGGATCAGGTTATGGCGGCCATCGTCGGCGCGGCAGGTCTGGTACCGACGCTGGCGGCCATCCGCGCGGGGAAAACCATTCTGCTGGCGAACAAAGAGTCGCTGGTGACCTGCGGTCGGCTATTCCTGGAAGCAGTAAAGCAGCACGGCGCGCAGCTTCTCCCGGTCGACAGTGAACATAACGCTATCTTTCAGAGTTTACCGCAAAGTTTTCAGTCCGACTTAGGGTACGCTGAGCTGTCGCAGCATGGAGTCTCCTCCATTCTGCTTACCGGATCAGGTGGCCCGTTCCGGGAGACGCCGATTGCTGAGCTGAGCGCAATGACGCCGGATCAGGCGTGTCGTCACCCGAACTGGTCGATGGGACGCAAAATTTCCGTCGATTCGGCCACTATGATGAATAAAGGTCTGGAATACATCGAAGCCCGCTGGCTGTTCAATGCTTCAGCTAAGCAGATGGAAGTACTGATTCATCCGCAGTCGGTGATTCACTCGATGGTGCGTTATCAGGACGGTAGCGTGCTGGCGCAACTGGGTGAGCCTGATATGCGGACGCCGATTGCCAATACCATGGCCTGGCCGCAACGCGTCGTATCCGGAGCGAAGCCGCTGGATTTCTGCAAGATGGGCGCACTGAGCTTCTCTGAGCCGGATTATGCGCGCTACCCTTGTCTGAAGCTGGCGATGGACGCCTTCGAGCAAGGGCAGGCGGCGACCACCGCGCTGAATGCGGCTAACGAGATCTCCGTGGCGGCATTCCTCGACGGCCAGATCCGCTTTACCGACATTGCGGCGCTCAATCTGGCGGTGCTGGAACATCTCGACCTCAGGGAACCACAGAACGTGGATGAGGTGTTGATTATTGATGCCAGCGCACGCGAAGCGGCAACCTTGCAGACGAAATATTTCGTCAGGTAATGAGAGCAGAATCAGCATACGAGCCGTCATGGCATTTGTTAGCATCTGGCTTCAGTGATATAGTCTGCGCCACCCTATCGCTGTGCGTTTTGGCTGGGCGATAGGGAGAGCCGTGATTTAGCACGGCTTTTTTGCGAGACAAAGACACGTAAAATCAATCGGGCTTGCCTGAGCGATAAAGTGTATAGCTGTATTCCGGGGTACCGCTCATCCCTTTTCATGGATTATAAACGCGTTATGTTGTCTGCTAATCAACCAACCAGCGAGAATTTGCCAGCCCACGGTTGCCGCCATGTGGCAATTATTATGGATGGCAACGGCCGCTGGGCGAAGAAGCAAGGTAAGATTCGCGCCTTTGGGCACAAAGCCGGGGCGAAATCTGTGCGTCGTGCCGTTGCCTATGCCGCGAATAACGGTATTGAAGCATTGACGCTATACGCGTTCAGCAGTGAAAACTGGAATCGCCCTGAGCAAGAGGTGAGTGCTCTGATGGAGCTGTTCGTCTGGGCGCTGGATAGCGAAGTAAAAAGTCTGCACCGGCATAACGTTCGGCTGCGGATTATTGGCGATACCCGTCGGTTTAACTCACGCCTGCAAGAGCGGATCCGTAAAGCGGAAGCGCTGACGGAAAATAACACGGGGTTAACATTGAACATTGCCGCTAACTACGGCGGTCGATGGGATATTGTTCAGGGAGTTCAGCGCTTAGCCGAACAGGTTCAGGAAGGGGAACTCCGCCCCGATCAAATCAATGAAGAACTGCTCAGTCAGCAGGTCTGCATGCATGAACTGGCTCCCGTAGATTTAGTTATTAGGACCGGGGGAGAGCATCGAATCAGTAATTTTCTTATCTGGCAAATCGCCTATGCTGAACTTTACTTTACCGATGTTCTTTGGCCCGATTTCGATGAACAAGACTTTGAGGGTGCACTGCATGCGTTTGCCAATCGTGAACGGCGTTTCGGTGGCACCGAGCCTGGTGGCGACAAGGCCTGATGGGGGTAGCTTTTGCTGAAGTATCGCCTGATTTCTGCATTAATTTTAATACCGGTTGTCATTGCAGCCCTGTTTTTGCTGCCACCTAGCGGCTTCGCGATTGTTACGCTGGTCGTCTGTATGCTGGCGGCGTGGGAATGGGGGCAATTAAGCGGTTTCACCTCGCGCACCCAACGCGTGTGGCTGGCGGTACTGTGTGGCCTGTTGCTGGCACTGATGCTCTTTATGATCCCGGAGTATCACCATAATATTCACCAACCCGTGGTGGAGACATCGCTATGGGCCTCGGTGGTCTGGTGGCTTGTGGCGCTGGTTTTAGTCCTCTTTTATCCAGCTTCCGCCGGGTTCTGGCGTCAGTCAAAGACGTTGCGCTTGATTTTCGGTATCGTGACCATAGTACCGTTTTTCTGGGGCATGCTGGCGCTGCGTGCCTGGCACTATGATGAAAATCACTATAGCGGCGCGCTGTGGCTGCTTTACGTCATGATCCTGGTCTGGGGTGCAGATTCCGGCGCTTATATATTCGGCAAGCTGTTTGGTAAGCATAAGCTGGCGCCGAAGGTTTCTCCGGGTAAAACCTGGCAAGGGTTTATCGGCGGTCTGGTGACGGCGGCGATTATCTCCTGGGCTTACGGTTTATGGGCAAATCTGGACGTCGCACCATCCGTGCTGCTAACCTGTTCCATCGTGGCAGCGCTGGCTTCCGTTCTGGGCGATCTCACTGAGAGTATGTTCAAGCGTGAAGCGGGTATTAAAGACAGTGGTCATTTGATTCCCGGCCAC
This sequence comes from Kluyvera sp. Awk 3, assembly GCF_028069715.1. Taxonomy (NCBI): domain Bacteria; kingdom Pseudomonadati; phylum Pseudomonadota; class Gammaproteobacteria; order Enterobacterales; family Enterobacteriaceae; genus Kluyvera; species Kluyvera sp. Awk 3. The sequence continues at coordinate 38,177 of NZ_JANEWH010000010.1, forward strand.
GGTGGGATCCTTGACCGAATCGACAGCCTGACGGCGGCGGTACCGGTCTTTGCCTGCCTGCTGCTGCTGGTTTTCAGGACGATTTAACGGATGGACTTATGCTGAGCATTCTCTGGAACCTGGCCGCGTTTATTATTGCGCTAGGGGTATTGATCACCGTACACGAATTTGGTCATTTCTGGGTTGCTCGGCGCTGTGGTATCCGTGTAGAGCGCTTTTCTATTGGCTTTGGTAAAGCGCTGTGGCGCCGCGTCGATAAACGCGGCACCGAATTTGTTGTCGCCCTTATCCCGCTGGGCGGCTACGTCAAAATGCTTGATGAGCGCGTTGACGCAGTGGCGCCAGAGCTGCGCCACATGGCGTTTAACAATAAAACGGTTGGCCAGCGCGCCGCCGTTATCGCTGCGGGCCCCATCGCCAACTTCCTTTTCGCCATCTTCGCCTATTGGCTGGTGTTTATCATTGGTGTCCCTGGTATTCGTCCGGTTGTTGGTGAAATAACCGCCAATTCCATCGCCGCGACAGCACAAATTGCACCAGGCACGGAACTAAAAGCCGTAGATGGTATCGAAACGCCTGACTGGGATGCTGTGCGCATGGCGCTGGTGGCCAAAATTGGTGATGAAAGCACCACTCTCACCGTGGCCCCTTTCGGCAGCGAGCAGCGTCAGGATAAAATCCTCGACCTGCGGCACTGGGCGTTCGAGCCGGATAAAGAAGATCCGGTCACTTCGCTCGGTATACGTCCGCGCGGCGCGCAAATTGAACCGGTGCTGGCAGAAGTGCAATCTGACTCTGCGGCGCGTAAAGCCGGTTTACAAGCAGGGGATCGGATCGTTACAGTCAACGGTCAACCGCTGACGCAATGGATGACGTTTGTTACGCTGGTGCGTGATAACCCAGGCAAAGCGTTACAGCTAGAGATCGAAAGGCAGGGCAGTCTCTTGTCTTTAACTCTGATACCGGATACAAAACACGGTAGCGGAAAGGCGGAAGGGTTTGCAGGGGTAGTACCGAAGATTATCCCGCTGCCTGAGGAATATAAAACAGTGCGCCAGTATGGGCCATTCAGCGCCATCGTCGAAGCTACGGAGAAAACCGGGCAGTTGATGAAGCTGACGGTCAGTATGCTGGGAAAATTGATCACCGGTGACGTCAAACTGAACAACCTCAGTGGGCCGATTTCAATCGCCCAGGGGGCTGGGATGTCTGCGGAGTATGGGCTGATTTACTACCTGATGTTTCTTGCACTCATCAGCGTGAATTTAGGCATAATCAACCTGTTCCCGCTCCCCGTATTAGATGGGGGACATTTGCTGTTTTTGGCGATTGAGAAGCTGAAAGGCGGCCCGGTATCCGAGCGAGTTCAAGACTTTAGTTACCGCATCGGCTCGATTTTGCTGATGATGTTAATGGGGCTTGCACTTTTCAATGATTTCTCTCGGTTGTAAGAGAGTTAGTTAGGAAGAACGCATAATAACGATGGCGATGAAAAAGTTGCTTATAGCGTCGCTGCTGTTTAGCAGCGCGACCGTATACGGTGCTGACGGGTTCGTGGTGAAGGACATTCATTTCGAAGGCTTGCAGCGTGTCGCTGTTGGTGCGGCCCTTCTCAGTATGCCAGTACGTCCTGGCGATACCGTCACTGATGACGACATCAGTAACACCATTCGCGCCCTGTTTGCGACGGGCAACTTTGAGGACGTTCGCGTCCTGAGAGACGGCGATGTGTTGCTGGTGCAGGTCAAAGAGCGTCCAACCATTGCGAGCATCACTTTCTCCGGCAACAAGTCGGTGAAAGATGACATGCTCAAGCAAAACCTGGAAGCCTCTGGCGTTCGCGTCGGTGAATCTCTCGACCGTACCACCCTCTCCGATATCGAGAAAGGGCTGGAAGATTTCTACTACAGCGTCGGTAAGTACAGCGCGAGCGTGAAGGCGGTTGTCACCCCTCTGCCGCGTAACCGTGTCGACCTGAAGCTGGTCTTCCAGGAAGGGGTCTCTGCAAAGATCCAGCAGATCAACATCGTCGGTAACCATGCGTTCAAGACCGAAGATCTGATCTCCACTTTCCAGCTGCGTGATGAAGTGCCGTGGTGGAACGTGGTTGGCGATCGTAAATACCAGAAACAGAAGCTGTCGGGCGACCTTGAAACCCTGCGCAGCTACTATCTGGATCGCGGCTATGCGCGTTTCAACATTGACTCCACTCAGGTGAGCTTGACGCCGGATAAAAAAGGTATCTATATCACCATTAACATCACCGAAGGCGACCAGTACAAACTGTCTGGCGTCCAGGTGACCGGTAACCTGGCAGGTCATTCGGCTGAAATCGAGAGCCTGACCAAAATTGAGCCGGGCGAGCTGTATAACGGCGCGAAAGTGACCAAAATGGAAGATAACATTAAGAAACTTCTTGGTCGCTACGGCTATGCGTACCCGCGCGTACAGTCTCAGCCGGAAATTAACGACACCGATAAAACCGTTAAGCTGCACATCAACGTGGATGCTGGTAACCGTTTCTACGTGCGTAACATCCGCTTTGTCGGTAACGATACGTCGAAAGATTCCGTTCTGCGCCGTGAAATGCGTCAGATGGAAGGGGCATGGCTGGGCGGCGACCTGGTTGACCAGGGTAAAGATCGTCTGAACCGTCTGGGCTTTTTCGAAACGGTCGATACGGAAACGCAGCGCGTACCGGGCAGCCCGGACCAGGTAGACGTAGTCTACAAAGTCAAAGAGCGTAACACCGGTAGCTTCAACTTCGGTATCGGCTACGGTACAGAAAGCGGCGTGAGCTTCCAGGCGGGCGTTCAGCAGGATAACTGGTTAGGTACCGGTTACTCTGTCGGTATCAACGGTACCAAGAACGACTACCAGACCTATACCGAGCTTTCTGTGACCAACCCGTACTTTACGGTGGATGGCGTTAGCCTTGGCGGTCGTGTCTTCTACAATGACTTTAAAGCGGATGATGCTGACCTGTCGTCCTACACCAACAAAAGTTATGGTGTAGATGGTACGCTGGGCTTCCCGATTAACGAATACAACTCACTGCGTGCGGGTCTGGGCTACGTCCACAACGACCTGTCCAATATGGAACCGCAGGTGGCGATGTGGCGTTATCTGGACTCTATCGGCCAGACTGCGGGCACCACCAGTGATGACAACGGCTTCTCGGCTAACGACTTCACCTTCAACTACGGTTGGACATATAACAAACTCGACCGCGGCTACTTCCCGACGGACGGTTCACGTGTCAACCTGAACGGTAAAGTGACGATTCCGGGCTCTGATAACGAGTTCTACAAAATCACGCTGGATACGGCGTCCTACTTCCCGCTTGATGAAGACCATCAGTGGGTGGTGCTGGGTCGTACCAAGTGGGGTTACGGTGACGGCCTGGGCGGTAAAGAGCTGCCGTTCTATGAGAACTTCTATGCCGGTGGTTCCAGCACCGTGCGTGGCTTCCAGTCCAATACCATCGGCCCGAAAGCGGTCTACTATGGTTCATCAGGTCTGGATAACTGCGACCAGGCTGGCGGCTACTGTAAGTCTGACGACGCCGTCGGCGGTAACGCCATGGGCGTGGCCAGCCTTGAGCTGATTGTTCCGACGCCGTTTATCAGCGATAAGTACGCGAACTCGGTCCGTACGTCGTTCTTCTGGGATATGGGTACCGTTTGGGATACCAACTGGGAGAATACGGCGGCAATGAAGGCTGCTGGCGTTCCTGACTACAGCGACCCGAGCAATATCCGTATGTCCGCGGGCATCGCATTACAATGGATGTCACCATTGGGGCCGTTGGTCTTCTCCTACGCCCAACCGTACAAGAAATACGATGGAGACAAGTCCGAGCAGTTCCAGTTTAACATTGGTAAAACCTGGTAATTGCTCTTTGCAAAGGAATGCGGGTTCAGTGTAGTTTGCTGGCATTAGGCGATAGCGTCAGGTGGCTTCGGCCACCAAAAGAACAGTACCTTCGGGTACGTATGGGATGGTAAGGAGTATTATTGTGAAAAAGTGGTTAGTCGCTGCAGGTCTGGGTTTAGCAATGGCGGCGTCTGCTCAGGCAGCAGACAAGATTGCAATTGTTAACATGGGTAGCCTGTTCCAGCAAGTTGCACAGAAAACTGGCGTTTCCAGCACCCTGGAAAACGAATTTAAAGGCCGTGCTAGCGAACTTCAGCGCATGGAAGGTGACCTGCAGTCTAAAATGCAGCGTCTGCAGTCTATGAAAGCAGGTAGCGATCGCACTAAACTGGAAAAAGACATCTCTGCACAGCGTCAGACTTTCTCCCAGAAAGCGCAGTCCTTTGAACAAGACCGTCAGCGTCGCACCAACGAAGAACGTGGCAAACTGGTTACTCGTATCCAGACCGCTGTGAAATCCGTTGCTGCAAGCCAGAGCATCGACCTGGTGGTTGACGCTAACGCCGTTGCATTCAACAGCAGCGATGTTAAAGACATCACCGCTGATGTACTGAAACAGGTTAAATAAGTAATGCCTTCAATTCGACTGGCTGATTTAGCTCAGCAGTTGGATGCGGAATTACACGGTGATGGCGATATCGTCATCACCGCTGTCGCGTCCATGCAATCCGCTAAGGCGGGTCATATCACATTCCTGGTTAACCCCAAGTATCGTGAACACCTGTCCGCTTGCGAAGCGTCAGCGATTGTCCTGACGCAAGATTTACTGCCTTTTGCCAAAGGCGCCGCGCTGGTAGTGAAGAATCCCTACCTGACCTACGCACGCATGGCTCAAATTTTAGATACCACGCCACAGCCGGCGCAGGATATCGCCCCGAGCGCGGTCATTAGCCCGACCGCGACCCTCGGCAACAACGTCTCCATCGGCGCGAACGCGGTGATTGAGTCTGACGTTGTGCTTGGCGATAACGTTGTGATTGGGGCGGGGTGTTTCGTTGGTAAAAAAACGAAAATTGGCGCCGGTTCTCGCCTGTGGGCGAATGTAACCATTTACCACGAAGTCGAGATCGGTGAGAATTGCCTGATCCAGTCCAGCACCGTCATCGGTTCTGACGGCTTTGGTTATGCCAACGATCGCGGCAACTGGGTGAAGATCCCTCAGTTGGGTCGCGTGATTATTGGCGATCGCGTGGAGATCGGCGCCTGTACGACGATCGACCGCGGCGCGCTTGACGATACGCAGATCGGCAACGGTGTTATCATTGATAACCAGTGCCAGATTGCGCACAACGTGGTGATTGGCGACAATACCGCGGTCGCAGGCGGCGTGATTATGGCCGGTAGCCTGAAAATTGGGCGTTACTGCATGATTGGCGGTGCCAGCGTGATTAACGGCCACATGGAAATCTGCGATAAAGTCACCGTAACCGGTATGGGCATGGTTATGCGCCCGATTACCGAACCTGGCGTATACTCGTCCGGTATTCCGCTCCAGCCTAACAAGACCTGGCGCAAAACGGCTGCACTGGTGATGAATATTGATGAAATGAGCAAGCGTCTCAAAGCTGTTGAACGCAAGCTTGATAATCAAGACTAATTTTCATCGGTATCGCATGATACTTTCCGGCCTGTCGGCATTCTTGTAATCCGGCAGGCCGTGTTATTATTGCCCCTTAGTATATTTTGACAGGAAGAGTATTTTGACAACTGACACTCATACTCTGCACATTGAAGAGATTTTAGAACTTCTGCCGCACCGTTACCCGTTCTTACTGGTAGACCGCGTGCTGGATTTTGAAGAAGGTCGTTTTCTGCGCGCAGTGAAAAATGTTTCCGTAAATGAGCCGTTTTTCCAGGGCCACTTCCCTGGCAAGCCGATTTTACCGGGCGTGCTGATTCTGGAAGCGATGGCGCAGGCCACGGGTATTCTGGCGTTTAAAAGCGTCGGTAAACTGGAGCCAGGCGAGCTGTACTATTTTGCAGGCATTGATGAAGCGCGCTTCAAGCGTCCTGTCGTGCCTGGCGATCAGATGATTATGGAAGTTACCTTCGAGAAAACCCGCCGTGGCCTGACTCGCTTTAAAGGCGTTGCGCTGGTCGATGGTAAAGTGGTTTGCGAAGCAACAATGATGTGTGCGCGTAGCCGGGAGTCCTGATCCGTGATTGATAAAACCGCCTTTATCCATCCTACCGCCATTGTGGAAGACGGTGCCGTTATCGGTGCTAACGCCCACATTGGCCCGTTTTGTATTGTGGGACCTAACGTCGAAATTGGCGAAGGTACCGTACTGAAGTCTCACGTTGTGGTTAACGGCCATACCAAAATTGGTCGTGATAACGAGATCTATCAGTTCGCCTCTATCGGGGAAGTTAACCAGGATCTGAAATACGCTGGTGAGCCGACTCGTGTGGAAATTGGCGATCGCAACCGCATTCGCGAAAGCGTCACCATTCACCGTGGCACAGTACAGGGCGGTGGATTGACGAAGGTGGGCAGCGATAACCTGCTGATGATCAACGCCCACGTGGCGCACGATTGTACGGTGGGCGATCGCTGCATCCTTGCCAATAACGCTACCCTTGCCGGACACGTTTCGCTGGATGATTTCGTTATCATCGGCGGCATGACCGCGGTGCACCAGTTCTGCATCATCGGTGCGCACGTGATGGTAGGCGGTTGTTCTGGCGTTGCTCAGGACGTTCCGCCGTACGTTATTGCTCAGGGCAACCACGCGACGCCGTTTGGCGTCAACATCGAAGGTCTGAAGCGCCGTGGCTTTAGCCGCGAAGCGATCACCGCGATTCGCAATGCTTATAAAGCGTTGTACCGCAGCGGCAAAACGCTGGAAGAAGTGAAGCCGGAAATTGCCGAGCTGGCGAAGCAGTATCCGGAAGTTCAGCCCTTTAGCGATTTCTTTGCCCGCTCAACGCGCGGCCTGATTCGTTAATGGCTGAACAGCGTCCCCTGACGATTGCCCTGGTCGCCGGAGAAACCTCCGGCGATATTCTTGGTGCAGGCCTCATTCGCGCTCTCAAGGCGCGAGTCCCTGACGCGCGCTTTGTCGGCGTGGCCGGTCCGCGTATGCAGGCCGAAGGCTGCGAAGCCTGGTACGAGATGGAAGAGTTGGCGGTGATGGGGATCGTGGAAGTGCTGGGGCGTCTGCGTCGCCTGCTGCACATTCGCGCCGATCTCACCCAACGCTTCACTGAACTCAAGCCCGATGTCTTTGTTGGCATTGATGCCCCCGATTTCAACATCACGCTGGAAGGCAACCTCAAGAAGCAGGGGATCAAAACGATCCACTACGTCAGCCCGTCCGTGTGGGCCTGGCGACAAAAACGCGTCTTCAAAATTGGCAGATCCACCAATATGGTGTTGGCTTTCCTGCCTTTTGAAAAAGCGTTTTATGACAAATTTAACGTCCCGTGCCGCTTTATCGGCCACACCATGGCTGATGCCATGCCGTTGGATCCGGATAAAAACGCCGCGCGGGATACGCTGGGTATTGCCCACGATGTCCACTGTCTGGCGATGCTGCCGGGCAGCCGTGGTGCCGAAGTGGAGATGCTCAGCGCCGACTTTTTAAAAACCGCGCAGCTGTTGCGCCAGCAGTACCCCGACCTTGAAGTGGTGGTGCCGCTGGTTAACGCGAAGCGTCGCGAGCAGTTCGAACGTATCAAAGCGGAAGTGGCGCCCGAGCTCCACGTGCACATGCTCGACGGCATGGCGCGCGAGGCGATGATCGCCAGCGACGCGGCGCTGCTGGCCTCAGGCACGGCTGCGCTGGAGTGCATGCTGGCCAAATGTCCGATGGTGGTGGGCTATCGCATGAAACCGTTCACCTTCTGGCTGGCGAAGCGGTTGGTGAAGACCGAGTATGTTTCGCTGCCGAACCTGCTGGCTGGCCGCGAACTGGTCAAAGAGCTGCTGCAGGATGAGTGTGAGCCGCAGCGGCTGGCCGAGGCGCTACAGCCGCTGCTGGCCAACGGTAAAACCAGCCACGCGATGCACGATACCTTCCGTGAGCTGCATCTGCAAATTCGCTGTAATGCGGATGAACAGGCGGCAGACGCGGTGCTGGAGCTAGCACAATGATTGAATTTGAATATCCCCATACCCATCTTGTGGCGGGTGTGGATGAAGTCGGGCGTGGCCCGCTGGTCGGCGCGGTCGTCACGGCGGCGGTGATCCTCGATCCTGCCCGTCCGATTGTCGGGCTCAACGACTCTAAAAAACTGAGCGAAAAGCGCCGCCTGGCGCTGTTTGACGAAATCAAAGAGAAAGCGCTGTGCTGGAGCCTTGGCCGCGCCGAGCCGCATGAAATTGACGAGCTCAATATTCTGCATGCCACCATGTTGGCGATGCAGCGCGCGGTGGCCGGGCTGGCTATCGTACCGGAATACGTGCTGATTGACGGCAATCGCTGTCCCAAGCTGCCGATGCCGTCGATGGCGGTGGTGAAGGGTGATAGCCGGGTGGCAGAAATCAGCGCCGCGTCTATTCTCGCTAAAGTCACGCGCGATGCGGAAATGGCGGAGCTGGACACGGTGTTTCCACAATACGGTTTTGCCCAGCACAAGGGCTACCCAACCGCTTTTCATCTGGAAAAGTTAGCGCAATACGGCGCAACCGAACATCACCGACGCAGCTTTGCTCCCGTCAAACGCGCACTGGGACTGGCGTCCTGATTCTTGTGTCGAGAATAAGTTAACCGGAATCTAAAGATGGCTGAACCACGTTTTGTGCACCTGCGGGTGCATAGCGACTACTCCATGATTGATGGGCTGGCGAAAACCGGGCCGCTGGTGAAAAAGGCGGCCTCTTTGGGCATGCCTGCGCTGGCGATCACCGATTTTACCAACCTTTGTGGTCTGGTGAAGTTCTACGGGGCGGGCCACGGTGCCGGGATTAAACCGATTGTCGGCGCCGATTTCCATGTGCAGAGCGATCTGCTCGGCGAAGAACTCACCCATTTAACGGTGCTGGCAGCGAACAACCAGGGCTACCAGAACCTGACGCTACTGATCTCCAAAGCTTATCAGCGCGGTTATGGCGCTGCGGGCCCCATTATCGACCGCGACTGGCTGATTGAGCTGAAAGAGGGCTTGATCCTGCTCTCCGGCGGGCGTATGGGGGATGTGGGCCGTAGCTTGCTGCGCGGGAATATGGCGCTGGTGGATCAGTGCGTTGATTTTTATGAACAACACTTTCCGAACTGCTATTTTCTTGAGCTGATTCGTACCGGCCGTCAGGATGAAGAATCGTACCTACATGCGGCGGTAGAGCTGGCGGAAAGACGTGGTCTTCCTGTGGTCGCGACCAACGACGTGCGTTTCCTCGAACCGGGAGACTTCGACGCCCACGAGATTCGCGTCGCCATTCATGATGGTTTTACCCTCGACGACCCGAAACGCCCGCGCAACTATTCCGCGCAGCAGTACATGCGCAGCGAAGACGAGATGTGCGAGCTGTTTTCCGATATCCCGGAAGCACTGGAAAATACCGTTGAGATCGCCAAGCGCTGTAACGTCACGGTGCGCCTTGGCGAATATTTCCTGCCGCAGTTCCCGACTGGCGATATGACCACCGAGGACTTCCTCGTAGCGAAATCGAAAGAAGGGCTGGAAGAGCGTCTTGAATTCCTGTTCCCGGATCCGGAAGTGCGCGCTAAGCGTCGTCCGGAATATGATGAGCGTCTGGATGTGGAACTTCAGGTTATCAACCAGATGGGCTTCCCCGGCTACTTCCTGATCGTGATGGAGTTTATCCAGTGGTCCAAGGATAACGGCGTGCCGGTAGGGCCGGGCCGTGGTTCCGGTGCAGGTTCGCTGGTGGCGTATGCGCTAAAAATTACCGATCTCGATCCGCTGGAACTTGACCTGCTGTTCGAACGTTTCCTTAACCCGGAACGTGTCTCGATGCCCGACTTCGACGTCGATTTCTGCATGGAGAAACGCGACCAGGTTATCGAGCATGTGGCCGAGATGTATGGCCGCGATGCGGTATCGCAGATTATTACCTTCGGTACCATGGCGGCAAAAGCGGTTATCCGCGACGTAGGCCGCGTACTGGGGCACCCGTACGGCTTCGTGGACCGTATCTCTAAGCTGGTGCCGCCCGATCCGGGCATGACGCTGGCGAAAGCGTTTGAAGCGGAACCGCAGCTGCCGGAAATTTACGAGGCGGATGAAGAGGTGCGCGCGCTAATCGATATGGCGCGCAAACTGGAAGGTGTGACGCGTAACGCCGGTAAACACGCCGGTGGCGTGGTGATCGCGCCAACCAAAATTACTGACTTTGCCCCGCTTTATTGCGATGAGCAGGGGCTGCATCCGGTAACCCAGTTCGATAAGAACGACGTGGAATACGCGGGGCTGGTGAAGTTCGACTTCCTTGGCCTGCGTACGCTCACCATCATCAACTGGGCGCTGGAGATGATCAACGCCCGCCGCGAGCGCAACGGCGAGCCGCCGCTGGATATCGCGGCCATCCCGCTCGACGATAAGAAAAGCTTCGACATGCTGCAGCGTTCGGAGACCACCGCGGTCTTCCAGCTTGAATCCCGCGGCATGAAAGACCTGATTAAACGCCTGCAGCCTGACTGCTTCGAAGATATGATCGCGCTGGTGGCCCTGTTCCGTCCGGGCCCGCTGCAATCGGGGATGGTAGATAACTTTATCGACCGTAAGCACGGACGTGAAGAGATCTCGTATCCTGACGTGCAGTGGCAGCACGAAAGCCTGAAACCCGTACTGGAACCGACCTACGGCATCATCCTGTACCAGGAACAGGTTATGCAGATTGCCCAGGTGCTTTCTGGCTACACCCTCGGCGGCGCGGATATGCTGCGTCGTGCAATGGGTAAGAAAAAGCCGGAAGAGATGGCCAAGCAGCGCGGTGCGTTCGAGGAAGGGGCGAAAAAGAACGGCATCGACGGCGAACTGGCGATGAAAATCTTTGACCTGGTGGAAAAATTCGCCGGTTACGGGTTTAACAAATCGCACTCCGCGGCCTATGCGCTGGTCTCTTACCAGACGCTGTGGCTGAAGGCGCACTATCCGGCCGAGTTTATGGCGGCGGTGATGACCGCCGATATGGACAACACCGAGAAGGTGGTGGGCCTGGTGGATGAATGCTGGCGCATGGGGCTGAAAATATTGCCGCCAGATATCAATTCCGGTTTATATCATTTCCACGTGAATCATGACGGGGAAATCGTGTATGGTATCGGCGCCATTAAGGGCGTCGGCGAAGGCCCGATTGAAGCGATCATCGAAGCGCGTAATAACGGCGGTTATTTCCGTGAGCTGTTCGACCTGTGCGCCCGTACCGATACCAAAAAGCTGAACCGCCGGGTGCTGGAAAAGCTGATTATGTCCGGGGCGTTCGACCGCCTTGGCCCGCACCGCGCCGCGCTGATGAATTCGCTGGGCGACGCGCTGAAGGCGGCGGATCAGCACGCGAAAGCCGAAGCCATTGGCCAGGCCGATATGTTCGGCGTGCTGGCGGAAGAGCCGGAGCAAATAGAACAATCGTATGCCAACTGTCTGCCGTGGCCGGAGCAGGTGGTATTGGATGGGGAGCGCGAAACGTTAGGTCTGTACCTGACGGGGCACCCGATCAACCAGTATATAAAAGAAATTGAGCGCTATGTCGGCGGGTATCGACTCAAAGACATGCATCCGACGGAACGTGGTAAAGTGACCACGGCCGCGGGGCTCGTGATTGCGGCGCGGGTTATGGTCACCAAGCGCGGCAATCGTATCGGCATCTGTACGCTGGATGACCGTTCCGGACGCCTGGAGGTGATGTTGTTCTCCGAGGCGCTGGAAAAATACCAGCATCTGCTGGAAAAAGACCGCATACTTATCGTCAGCGGACAGGTCAGCTTTGATGACTTCAGCGGCGGCCTTAAAATGATGGCCCGCGAAGTGATGGACATTGACGAAGCCCGGGAAAAATATGCTCGCGGGCTTGCTATCTCGCTGACGGACAGGCAAATTGATGACCAGCTTTTAAACCGACTCCGTCAGTCTCTGGAACCCCATCGTTCGGGAACCATTCCAGTACATCTCTACTATCAGAGGGCGGATGCACGTGCGCGGTTGCGTTTCGGTGCAACCTGGCGTGTCTCTCCGAGCGATCGTTTACTTAACGATCTGCGTGGCCTCATCGGTTCGGAGCAGGTGGAACTGGAGTTTGACTAATACAGGAATACTATGAGTCTGAATTTCCTTGATTTTGAACAGCCGATCGCAGAGCTGGAAGCGAAAATCGATTCTCTGACTGCGGTTAGCCGTCAGGATGAGAAACTGGATATTAATATCGACGAAGAAGTGCATCGTCTGCGTGAAAAAAGCGTAGAACTGACGCGCAAAATCTTTGCCGATCTCGGCGCATGGCAGGTAGCCCAACTGGCGCGCCATCCGCAGCGCCCGTACACCCTGGATTATGTCCGTCTGGCGTTTGATGAATTTGACGAACTGGCAGGCGATCGCGCCTATGCCGACGATAAAGCTATCGTCGGCGGTATCGCTCGTCTGGACGGTCGCCCGGTGATGATCATTGGTCACCAGAAAGGTCGCGAAACCAAAGAGAAGATTCGCCGCAACTTCGGTATGCCGGCGCCGGAAGGTTACCGCAAAGCCCTGCGTCTGATGGAGATGGCTGAGCGCTTCAACATGCCGATTATCACCTTCATCGACACCCCGGGCGCATACCCTGGCGTGGGCGCGGAAGAGCGTGGCCAGTCTGAAGCCATCGCGCGTAACCTGCGTGAGATGTCTCGTCTGAACGTACCGGTCATCTGCACCGTTATCGGCGAAGGCGGCTCCGGCGGCGCGCTGGCGATCGGCGTGGGCGATAAAGTGAATATGCTGCAGTACAGCACCTATTCCGTTATCTCTCCGGAAGGGTGTGCCTCTATTCTGTGGAAGAGCGCCGACAAAGCGCCGCTGGCGGCTGAAGCCATGGGCATCATCGCGCCGCGTCTGAAAGAGCTGAAGCTGATTGATTCCATCATTCCAGAACCGCTAGGCGGCGCCCATCGTAATCCGGAAGCCATGGCGGCATCGCTGAAAGCGCAGCTGCTGGCTGACCTGGCCGATCTCGACGTACTGAGCAAAGAAGATCTGCTCAACCGTCGCTATCAGCGCCTGATGAGCTACGGTTACGCCTGATTACAGACCTCACTTTCTTTTCTAAGGGCCGGATTTTCCGGCCCTTTTTTTATGTGTTATTTGATGATGTGCAAAAGAGGGAATGTGATTAGTGGATGAGGCGCTCCTGCGGCAAAACTGAGGCCACTGCCAGGCATTAAGCCACTACGGGCAGCCTACAAGGAGAAAAGGAGAACAACTATGGCTTCATCTAAAACTGTTACATTAAGCGCCGTGGCCGCAGGGATCATGTTAAGTCTGGGGGCTGCTCATGCGGCGCCGTTGCTGAGCGCGACAGAAGCGACAACCATCAAGGCGAGCGATCTTGCGGCAAAAGAAAAAGCGTTAACCGATTTTCCGCTGATGAACTCGGTAAAATCGTCCATTAAAACGCTCGCTAACAACGAAGTCGAAAAAATCGCACCGGGCCGGGCGGCAAACCCGGAAAACGTTAAACGAGTCGAGAGCATCCTGACCGAGCAAGATTGGGACTATCTGTTTCCCATGCGTGCGCCGGAATATACCTATTCGAATTTTCTGAAAGCGATTGGTAAATTTCCTGCCGTTTGCGGCACTTATACCGATGGGCGCGACAGCGATGCGATTTGTCGGAAATCGTTGGCTACGATGTTTGCTCACTTTGCCCAGGAGACTGGCGGCCATGAAAGCTGGCGCGATATTCCTGAATGGCGCCAGGCGCTGGTTTATCTGCGTGAAGTGGGCTGGGTTGAAGGCCAGAAAGGCGGCTACAACGGCGAATGTGATCCGAACATCTGGCAGGGGCAAACCTGGCCGTGCGGGAAGGATAAAGATGGTGATTACCTGAGCTATTTCGGTCGCGGGGCCAAGCAGCTTTCCTATAACTACAACTATGGCCCGTTCTCTGATGCGATGTATGACGGCGATGTGCGCCCGCTGCTGGACAAACCGGAGCTGGTGGCCGATACCTGGATGAACCTGGCCAGCGCCGTCTTCTTCTTTGTTTACCCGCAACCGCCGAAACCTTCCATGCTGCATGTTATCGATGGCACATGGCAGCCTAACGACCATGATAAAGCGAACGGCCTCGTTGAAGGGTTTGGCGTAACCATTCAGATTATCAACGGTGGCGTAGAGTGTGGCGGTGCGGATGAAAATGCGCAGTCGCTGAACCGTATTGCTTACTACAAAGAGTTTGCTAACTATCTGAAAGTGCCGATTGCTGACGATGAAGTCCTCGGTTGTAAAAAGATGAAGCAGTTTGATGAAGGTGGCGCTGGGGCTCTGCCGATCTACTGGGAAATGGATTGGGGATGGAGCGCGGAAACCGCCGATGGTAAAACCAACGCCTGTCAGTTAGTGGGCTATCAGACGCCGTACAGCGCCTTTAAAGAAGGTGACTATGCGAAGTGCGTGCAGAAGCACTTTAACGTGAATATCGTTGATGACAGCGGCCAGGCCGATGAACCGTCTGACACCACCGACGATACCACACCGGCTCCTGCCGCTAACGTCGCTCCGGTGGCGCGTATCGCCGGGCCGGTTGGCGCGGTGGATGCGGGCAGCCAGGTTTCGTTAAGCGCGGAAGGTTCCAGTGACGCCAACGGTGATAAGCTCAGCTATACCTGGATGTCGCAGGATGGGCAGACGTTAAGCGGTCAGGATAAGTCGGTCGTCACCTTTGCCGCACCGGTTAAGGATCAGGATGCGCAGTATGTGGTTAGCCTGACGGTGAGCGACGGTAGCCTGTCCAGCACCACGACCTACACCCTGAACGTGAAGGCGAAAGCTGCGGAAGGGGATGAGGGTAAGACGACTGATTACCCAGCCTGGAGCGCAACCCAGACCTGGAAGGCGGGCGAGATCGTTAATAACCACGGTGCGCTCTATCAGTGTAAACCGCTGCCGGAAGGCGCGTGGTGCAACAATTCTCCGACCTACTACGAGCCGGGTGCCGGTTTAGCATGGGGCGATGCGTGGAAAGCGCTGTAAAATGAAGAAATCATGCCAGTGCGGTGCGCTGGCATGATTGCTGTTATGCTTTTACCTGGATTGTCCAGGAGGGAAGCATGAATATCATCGCGATTATGGGCCCGCACGGCGTCTATTACAAAGACGAGCCAATCAAGGAACTGGAGAGTGCGCTACAGGCGCAGGGCTTCAAAATTATCTGGCCGCAAAACAGTGCCGACCTGCTGAAGTTTATCGAGCACAACCCGCGCATCTGCGGGGTTATTTTTGACTGGGACGAATACAGCGTCGATCTCTGCGGAGAGATAAACCAGCTCAATGAATATCTGCCGCTTTACGCTTTTATCAATAACCACTCGACGATGGACGTCAGCGCGCATGACATGCGCATGGCGCTGTGGTTTTTCGAGTATGCGTTGGGGCAGGCCAGCGATATTGCAACTCGCATCCGTCAATACACAGATGAATACCTCGATAACATTACGCCGCCGTTCACCAAAGCGTTATTTACCTATGTGAATGAGGGAAAGTATACCTTTTGTACGCCGGGGCATATGGGCGGTACGGCCTATCAGAAAAGCCCGGTAGGCTGCCTGTTTTATGATTTCTTCGGGGCCAATACGCTAAAGGCCGATGTGTCTATTTCGGTGACTGAACTGGGGTCGTTGCTTGACCATAGCGGCCCGCATCTTGAGGCGGAAGAGTATATCGCCCGCACCTTTGGCGCCGAGCAGAGCTATATGGTGACTAATGGTACCTCTACCTCGAATAAAATTATTGGTATGTATGCGGCGCCTGGCGGCAGCACGTTACTGATTGACCGCAACTGCCATAAGTCGTTGGCGCACCTGCTGATGATGAGCGATGTTGTGCCGCTGTGGCTCAAGCCGACGCGTAATGCGCTGGGTATTCTCGGCGGGATCCCGAAACGGGAGTTTACTCGCGACAGCCTCCAGCGGAAGGTGGATGCCACCGACGGTGCGCAGTGGCCGGTGCATGCGGTGATCACTAACTCCACCTATGACGGCCTGCTGTATAACACCAACTGGATTAAACAGACGCTCGATGTTCCGTCGATTCACTTTGATTCCGCCTGGGTGCCCTATACCCACTTCCACCCCATTTACCAGGGGAAAAGCGGCATGAGCGGCGAGCGCGTGCCGGGAAAAGTGTTCTTTGAAACTCAGTCGACCCACAAGATGCTGGCGGCGCTGTCGCAGGCATCATTAATCCACATTAAGGGCGACTATGATGAAGACACCTTCAACGAAGCCTTTATGATGCACACCTCGACGTCACCGAGCTATCCGATCGTGGCGTCAATCGAGACCGCCGCGGCCATGCTGCGCGGTAATCCCGGACGTCGACTGATCAATCGCTCGGTCGAACGCGCGCTGCACTTCCGTAAAGAGGTACAGCGGCTACGAGAAGAGTCGGACAGCTGGTTCTTTGATATCTGGCAGCCGGAAGAGATTGATGAAGCTGAGTGCTGGCCGGTGTCGCCAGGAGAGGACTGGCACGGTTTCAGCGACGCCGATACCGATCATATGTTCCTCGATCCGGTGAAGGTGACGATCCTCACGCCAGGCATGGACGAGCAGGGCAATATGAGCGACGAAGGGATCCCGGCGGCGCTGGTGGCAAAATACCTCGACGAGCATGGTGTAGTGGTGGAGAAAACCGGGCCGTATAACCTGTTGTTCTTGTTCAGCATCGGTATTGATAAAACCCGAGCGATGGGGCTGCTGCGTGGGCTCACGGAGTTTAAGCGCGCCTACGATTTGAACCTACGGGTGAAGAACATGCTGCCGGATCTCTATGCTGAGGATCCTGACTTCTACCGCCATATGCGCATTCAGGATCTGGCGCAAGGGATCCACCGCCTGATTCGCCAGCACGATCTTCCGCGATTGATGCTGCGGGCTTTTGACGTGCTGCCGGAGATGAAGCTGACGCCACATCGCGCATGGCAACAACAAATTAAAGGCGAGGTGGAAACGGTGGCGCTGGAAGAGCTGGTTGGGCGCGTTTCGGCGAACATGATTCTGCCGTATCCACCGGGCGTGCCGCTGCTGATGCCGGGGGAAATGATCACCGAGGAGAGCCGTTCCGTGCTCGATTTCCTGCTGATGCTTTGTTCCATTGGACGACATTATCCGGGCTTTGAAACCGATATCCACGGTGCAAAACGCGATGAAAACGGCGTCTACCGCGTTAGAGTCCTAAAAAACGGCTGAGGGCTTGCATGATAACGTCCTGCGCGGGTAACGTGCTGAGAAACGGTTAACGGAGTAAAACCATGCTGGGATTAAAACAGATTCACCATATTGCTATCATCGCCACCGACTACGCGAAGAGTAAGGCCTTCTACTGCGACATCCTTGGCTTTACGCTGCAAAGCGAGGTCTATCGTGACGCGCGCGATTCGTGGAAAGGTGACCTGGCGCTGAATGGCCAGTATGTGATTGAACTGTTTTCCTTCCCGTTTCCCCCCAAGCGCCCAAGTCGCCCGGAGGCGTGTGGATTGCGCCACCTGGCGTTCAGCGTAGAGGATATCGATGCCGCTGTGGCGCATCTGGAAGCCCACGGCGTTGCCTGTGAGGCGATTCGCATCGATCCGTACACCGACAAGCGATTCACCTTTTTCAACGATCCTGACGGCCTGCCGCTGGAGCTTTACCAGCAGTAAGGCTTGTCATCAGCCGCCCGGCCCGGTAACGTGCCGGGCGATACTTTTCACGATGATATGACAATGACGCCTTCTTCCCTTGTGCAGCAACTCTCTCCGCATCGCCAGTTTCTGGTCGCGTTCAGCGGCGGTCTCGACTCGACGGTGCTGTTGCATCAACTGGTTTGCTGGCGGCGACAGGAGCCGGGCATTTCCCTACGGGCTATCCACATTCATCATGGCATCAGCCAGAATGCCGACAGCTGGGTTGAGCACTGCCAGCAGCTGTGCGCAGAGTGGCAGGTGCCGCTGGTGGTCGAACGCGTCACGCTGAGGCAGAGTGGCGCAGGGCTCGAAGCCGAGGCCCGAGCGGCGCGCTATCAGGCTTTCCGTGAAGCGCTGTTGCCCGGAGAAGTACTGCTGACGGCGCAGCACCTCGATGACCAGAGCGAGACGTTGCTGCTGGCGCTTAAGCGCGGTAGCGGGCCTGCCGGACTATCGGCGATGCCGGTGAGCGCGACGTTTGCCGATACACAGCTGATCCGCCCTTTGTTGCATGAAACTCGCGCCACGCTGCTGCTGTGGGCACAGCGTTACGGACTGCGCTGGATTGAAGATGAGAGCAATCAGGACGACGCCTACGACCGCAACTTCCTGCGTCTACGCGTCTTGCCGCTGCTTAACGCCCGCTGGCCGCACTTTGCCGAAGCGGCAGCGCGCAGCGCGGCGCTGTGCGGGGAGCAGGAACAACTGCTGGATGAGCTGCTGGCCGACGAGCTGTCGCGGCTGCTTGACGAAAACGGCTCGCTGGCGATTGACCCTCTGGTCAGCATGAGTGGGCCGAAACGCGCCGCGCTGCTGCGCCGCTGGTTGGCCGGGCTGGGGGCAACGATGCCGTCGCGGGAAATGCTGACTCGGCTGTGGCAGGAGGTGGCACTTGCGCGTGAAGATGCCTCGCCGTGCCTGCGTCTCGGCGATTTTGACGTTCGTCGCTTTCAGCAACGTTTGTGGTGGGTTAAAGCACTGCCAGGGCAAACGGATAGCGAAATCGTGTGGCAAAATTTACGCGCGCCGCTGGTATTACCGGACGGTCTTGGGCAGGTCTTTTTGTCGCCGGGCGGCGATATTCGTCCACCGCATGCCGGCGAACCGGTTACGATTCGTTTTAAAGCGCCGGGGATGCTGCATATCGTAGGCCGTCACGGCGGACGCAAGCTGAAGAAAATCTGGCAGGAGCTGGGCGTGCCCCCCTGGCTGCGTGATACCACACCGCTGCTGTTTTACGGCGATACGCTGATTGCCGCCGCAGGGCGATTTGTCACACGAGATGGTAGCTGTGAAGCGGGAGAAGGGGTACGTCTGGGCTGGCAGAAAACGGGCAGCTAAGCTGCCCGTTTCTTAATTATGATTCACTGACCACCACGGTGCCGATTTGCGGGTGGCTGAAGCTGGTTATCCGATCAAGACGTAGCTCGCGCAGATCGCCCGCGCTGTCGACAACCAGATATTCCACGTTCTTGCGTGATAACAGGTCGTGAGCTTTGGCTTGCAGCACTTCGCCATCTTTCAGCTCCAGCGAGAGGACGAGGTGGTGCTGGCAGGCAAGCTCAAGATTGTCATAGTCATCACAGTTGATGGGTTGATAAGTATCATTCATTGACATAATCGCTCACCAGTAAGTTTGCCGCCGCATACGCGGCTTTTTCCCTGACTGACTCAGAAATGGCGTCATCCGCCGCAACTTCGTTCAAAACTTTCAGTACACAGCCTAGCGCATCCGGGATATACCCTAAATCACCGCTCGCGATTTCCGCGTAGCGTTGGCGAATCAACTCACAATAGTTGCCCACATGCCCTCCTGTCAGCGCTTCAATTAAGCCTATGAAGATAATCTCTGTTTAGCAAGGTGACTATATCACACTCATTTAAGCATTATCAGCGGGATGAGCGGCGGCAGACGGGCCTTTTGGCGCTGATTTCGTTACAATGACCACCATTTTTTTCAGGAGTTTAGCCATGGCGCTGAAAGCAACGATTTATAAAGCAGTGGTCAACGTCGCCGATCTCGACCGTAGTCAGTTTCTGGACGCGTCGTTAACCCTCGCGCGCCACCCATCCGAAACCCAGGAGCGCATGATGCTGCGTCTTCTGGCGTGGATTAAGTATGCTGACGAACGTCTGCAGTTTACCCGCGGCCTCTCTTCGGACGACGAGCCGGAGGTGTGGCTGCGCAACGATCATTTGGGTATCGATCTGTGGATTGAGCTGGGGCTGCCGGATGAGCGGCGGATCAAAAAAGCCTGTAGCCTGGCGCAGGAGGTGGCGCTGTTCACCTATAATAGTCGTGCTGCGGAGATTTGGTGGCAGCAGAACCAGAGCAAAATGGCGGGCTTTAAAAACCTGAGTATCTGGTATCTTGACGATGAACAGCTGGCGAAGCTCAGCGCGTTTGCCGAGCGCACGATGACGCTGCAAGCGACGATTCAGGAAGGGGCAATCTGGTTATCGGATGCTCAGAATAATCTGGAAATTCACCTGACGCCGTGGCAGACGCGGGCATGATTACGCTTTCCCGGCAGGTGAGCATCCCGGATGATGAACTGACGATTACCGCCATCCGGGCGCAGGGCGCGGGCGGGCAGCATGTGAATAAGACCTCCACGGCGATTCACCTGCGTTTTGACATTCGCGCCTCCAGCCTGCCGGAGTATTATAAAGAGCGCCTGCTCGCCGCCAGCCACCACTTAATTTCTGCTGACGGTGTGATTATCATTAAGGCGCAGGAATACCGTAGCCAGGAGATGAATCGCGAAGCGGCGATTGCCAGGCTGGTGGCGGTGATCCAGACGTTAACGACAGAACAAAAAAGCCGACGCCCTACGCGCCCAACCCGCGCGTCGAAAGAGCGGCGGCTGAATTCAAAAGCGCAGAAATCTTCAGTGAAGTCCATGCGCGGGAAAGTTCGCTATTAAGCCGGACGTGGATGTAATAAGTATAAGGAATTGAGGGTGAAAAAAGCGATATTGGCCATTGCGGCCACGGGGATGCTGTTTGGGTTATTCGGATGCAACCATTCTGAAGTGACCACCGTCAAGCCGACGCAGCCAGCAGAATTAACCCCTATGCAGCAAAGCTGGCGCGGTGTTCTGCCGTGCGCAGATTGCGAAGGCATTGAGACCTCATTGTTCCTCGAGAAGGACGGTACCTGGGTGATGAACGAGCGCTATCAGGGCGTCAGTCGTGAGCCGTCATCGTTTGGCTCGTACGGTACCTGGGCGCGCACCGCCGATAAGCTGGTGTTGACCGACAGCCAGGGGGAGAAGTCTTACTACCGGGCGAAGGGTGACAAGCTGGAGATGCTTGACCGCGAGGGTAACCCCATCGAATCGACGCTGAACTATACGCTGGAACCGGTTAAAGCAAGCCTGCCAACCACGCCGATGGCAATGCGCGGGATGTATTTCTACATGGCAGACGCGGCCACCTTTACCGACTGTGCTACCGGGCAGCGCGTGGCGGTCGTGAATAACGCTCAACTGGAGCGCGATTATGCGGCTGCAAAAGGTGGCGAGAGTAAACCGATTCTGCTGGTGGTCGAAGGGCACTTTACCGTTGAGGCTAATCCGGATACCGGCGCGATGGTGAAGACTTTGGCGACCGATAAAGGCGCGAAGTTTGTGCCAGGTAAGGATTGCGGCAACTAATAAAAAGGCCTCGCATCATGCGAGGTCTTCGTTTTTTTGCCGGATGATCCGGCAAAGGTTATCCGGGAATTCCCGGCGTCGCTTCGCTCAGCCGGGTTTCGCGATTATCCTTTAATGGCTTTCACCAGGTAATCGACGATGTCGCCGGTTTTAATCAGCTGCTTCTCGCCGTTACGACGGTATTTGTATTCGATATCGTCGTTGTCGAGGTTACGGTCGCCCAGCACGATGGTGTGCGGAATACCAATCAGCTCCATATCGGCGAACATCACGCCCGGACGCTCTTTACGGTCGTCCATCAGCACTTCGATACCCTGCGCGCGTAGCTCAGCGTACAGTTTCTCAGCCAGTTCCTGCACGCGGTAGGATTTGTGCATGTTCATCGGCAGAATCGCTACCTGGAACGGCGCGATGGCGTCTGGCCATACGATGCCGCGGTCGTCAAAGTTCTGCTCGATAGCCGCAGCCACGACGCGAGTCACCCCGATACCGTAGCAGCCCATGGTCAGGATCTGGTTACGGCCATCTTCGCCCTGTACGGAGGCTTTCATCGCTTCTGAGTACTTGGTACCCAGCTGGAAGATGTGGCCCACTTCGATACCGCGTTTGATCATCAGCGTGCCTTTGCCATCCGGGCTCGGATCGCCAGCGACCACGTTACGGATGTCCGCCACTTCTGGGGTAGCGACGTCGCGATCCCAGTTGATGCCGAAGTAGTGTTTACCGTCGACGTTTGCGCCAGCGGCGAAGTCGCTCATTGCCGCAACGGTGCGGTCAATAACGGTTGGAATTGGCAGGTTGACCGGGCCGAGAGAGCCTGGACCTGCATTCACCAGCGCACGAATTTCTGCTTCGGTGGCAAAAGTCAGCGGAGCCGCAACCTGTGGCAGTTTTTCCGCTTTCACTTCGTTCAGCTCGTGATCGCCGCGAACCAGCAGCGCAACCAGCGGAGACTTGCTGCCTTCTACCGCTTTAACCAGCAACGTTTTCACGGTTTTCTCGATTGGCAGGTTGAACTGCTCAACCAGCTCGGCGATGGTTTTGGCGTTTGGCGTATCGACCAGAGTCATTTCCTGGGTTGCTGCCGCGCGCGGCTCTTTCGGCGCCAGCGCTTCTGCGAACTCGATGTTTGCCGCGTAGTCGGAAGAGTCAGAGAAGATCACATCATCTTCGCCGCTCTGCGCCAGCACCTGGAATTCATGGGAGGCACTACCGCCGATAGAACCGGTGTCAGCCTGTACAGCACGGAAATCCAGGCCCATGCGGCTGAAGATTTTGCTGTATGCCGCGTACATCGCGTCGTAAGTCTCTTGCAGAGATTCCTGAGAAGTATGGAAAGAGTAGGCATCTTTCATCAGGAACTCACGGGAGCGCATCACGCCAAAACGTGGACGGACTTCGTCACGGAATTTGGTCTGGATCTGATAGAAGTTCAGCGGCAGCTGTTTGTAAGAGCTCAGCTCGTTACGAATCAGGTCGGTGATCACTTCTTCGTGCGTCGGGCCGAGGACGAACGGACGATCGCCACGGTCAGCAATGCGCAGCAGTTCCGGACCATACTGTTCCCAACGGCCACTCTCTTCCCACAGTTCGGAAGGCTGAACTACCGGCATTAACACCTCGATCGCACCGGCGTTGTTCATCTCTTCACGCACGATGTTTTCGACTTTTTTCAGGACGCGCACGCCGGTCGGCAGCCAGGTGTATAACCCGGAGGCCAGCTTGCGGATCATCCCGGCGCGCAGCATCAGCTGATGGCTGATAACCTCGGCGTCGGCAGGTGTCTCCTTCAGAGTGGAGAGCAGGTATTGGCTAGTACGCATGTTGTTACGATTCCAGTTGGACGATTGAACAGGCTCAAGACGAGCCTGGCACAAAACAAAAGTGGTTTAGTTTACCAGCGAGAAAGGGATGTCAAAAGAGTGCGCGGCGCAAATTACCGGGCTTCGAGGGCAAAGACCTCAAATCCTGATGCCGTTACGCGCCAGCGGACGTTAAAGTCCAGCAGCCAGACCGCGTAGGTTTTGCCTTCTTCCTCATTTTTACGGTAGGCAGGACGCGGATCCTGCGCCAGCACTTCGGCAATAAACTGACGAAGGCGCGGGTAACGTTTTTCCAGCCCGAGCAACTGCTGGGCGATTTCCTCGCTGAAGGTGACGTTAATATCGGCCTGTGGCGCGTCCTGCGCATAGCTAGCGCGCGCTTCCGGCAGCGATTCGGCAAAGGGCAGATACGGTTTAATGTCTACCACCGGCGTGCCATCGACGAGGTCAAGCCCGCCAAGTTCAAGAATCACCTGTTCTTTATGGCAGCGGATACCACGCAGTTCGACCAACGACATCCCAATTGGGTTAGGGCGGAAGGTCGAGCGCGTTGCAAACACGCCCATTCTCGCGTTGCCGCCCAGACGAGGAGGGCGAACGGTGGGGCGCCAGCCGCCTTCCATCGTTTGATGGAAGACAAACAACACCCACAAATGGCTGAAAGCCTCCAGACCGCGCACCGCGTCGGCCTGGTTGTAGGGGGCGACCAGATGCAGCTCGCCGCTACAGCTTTTAACCAGCCCCGGCTGGCGAGGCACGGCAAACTTCTCTTTATAAGGAGAGCGAATAACGCCGATTTGCGCGAATGAGAAGGTGCTCATTACTTCGCGGAAACGTTGAGCGCAGACCCGACGCAGACCGCCTGACGGTAGCAGCCCGGCGTGCCGCTCGTCACTTCACAGCTGTGCAGCAGTACTGCGTTCGCTTTCATTTTCGACGCGTTAATTTGCATGCGTTTGCGCGCGGTTGGGATATTCGGCGGTGAATCCTGATTGGTTGCCTGGCAAGATTCGCCCGACACCTCGCCCAGATCGCGGAACGGCTTACCGACCAGATCTTCAGCGTTGGTAATAATTCGTACCGGCGTTGCGCGTGGCGCCTTCGGTTTCGCGGTCTCCGTTTTGACGGGGGTCGCAGTGCTTTGAACGGGTTCAACGGGAGATCTGTTTAGCATGGAGCAGCCGCCTAACAGGAGCGCTAATAAACAGACCGGTAAAGCACGCATAGTAATTCCTCTATAAAGGGTAGACCAGGGGGCTATTGAATCAGGTGCTTGCATAAATGACAAGACGGGCATGTGCCCGTCTTGAAAGATACTGCTTAGCGGTAAGACAATTACCAGCCTTTAACAGCGCCGCCATTGAAGATTTTGTTCGCCGCTTCGTAAACTTCGTCAGACTGGTACGCCTGAACGAATTTCTTCACGTTTTCCGCGTCTTTGTTGTCTTCGCGAGTGACAATCAGGTTCACATACGGAGACTCTTTACCTTCCACGAAGATACCGTCTTTCGCCGGGGTCAGGTTGATCTGGCTGGCGTAGGTGGTGTTAATGACGGCCAGCGCAATCTGCGCATCGTCCAGGGAGCGCGGCAACTGCGGAGCTTCCAGTTCAACAATCTTCAGATTTTTTGGGTTCTCTACGATATCCAGAGAGGTCGGCAGCAGACCAACGCCGTCTTTCAGTTTGATAAGCCCCTGTGCCTGCAGCAGCAACAGAGTACGGCCCAGGTTAGTTGGATCGTTAGGCACGGCAATCTGGTCGCCCGCTTTCAGTTCATCCAGAGATTTGATTTTCTTCGAGTAGCCAGCAATCGGGTAAACGAAGGTATTACCCACGGATACCAGTTTGTAACCACGGTCTTTGATCTGCTGATCGAGGTACGGTTTGTGCTGGAAGGCGTTGGCGTCAATGTCGCCTTTGCTCAGCGCTTCGTTCGGCAGTACGTAATCGTTGAAGGTAACCAGCTCAACGTCCAGACCGTATTTCTCTTTTGCTACTTTCTGTGCAACTTCAGCAACCTGCTGTTCTGCGCCGACGATCACGCCGACTTTGATGTGGTTTGGATCTTTCTCGTCCTGGCCGCAACCAACAAGTGCCAGAGAACCAATCAGGGCCCCAACTGCCGCAAAGGTTTTAAAATTGAACGCCATGCTTATTTCCTTAAACTTTTAAGTTGTGTTGTGTGTAACGCTATTTATGAGTCACTGCCCGGACGATACGATCGCCAGATAGTTGAATTAAATAAACCAGAACGACCAGCAATACCAGCACTGTATTCATCACGACAGCATTATAACCAATGTAGCCGTACTGATAGCCAATCTGGCCCAGGCCGCCAGCGCCCACGGCACCGCCCATCGCGGAGTAACCAACCAGCGTAATCAGCGTAATGGTTGCCGCATTCACCAGGCCCGGGAGGGCTTCCGGCAGCAGAACTTTACGGATGATTTGCATCGGCGTTGCGCCCATTGCGCGGGAAGCTTCAATCAGCCCGGTCGGGATCTCCAGCAGGGCGTTTTCCACCATACGGGCGATAAACGGCGCGGCGCCCACGGTCAACGGAACAATCGCCGCCTGCAGACCAATGGAGGTGCCCACAATCACGCGGGTAAATGGAATCATCCACACCAGCAGGATAATGAACGGAATGGAACGGAAGATATTCACCAGCGCAGAGAGAATGCGGTAAAGCTTGCCGTTCTCAATGATTTGTCCCGGACGTGTCGTATAAAGCAGCACGCCAACCGGCAAACCAATCACGAAACCGAAAAAGCCTGACACAAACGTCATGGCCAGCGTTTCCCAGACGCCGCGCGCCAGTAACCACATCATGGCCTCAGACATAACCCAATACCTCTACTTTTACATGGTGTTGCTGCAGCCAGGTGATGGCCGCTTGCGTATCTTCAGGTGTACCGTGCATTTCGGTCAGCATGATGCCGAACTTCACGCCGCCCGCGTAATCCATCTGCGCGCTAATAATGTTGTTATTCACGTTAAAGCGACGTGCGGTTTCTGACAGCAGCGGGGCGTCTACCGAATGACCGGTAAACTCCATGCGCAGCATGGGAACGCTATCAGCGGACTGAGTGTCTTTCAGACGTGCCAGGTAGTCTTCTGGAATATCCAGATGCAGTGTGGACTGAATGAACTGCTGCGCCAGCGGCGTTTTCGGATGAGAGAAGACTTCACTCACCGTATCCTGTTCGATCAGCTCACCGTTGCTGATCACGGCGACGCAGTCACAGATACGCTTAACGACATCCATTTCGTGTGTGATAAGCAGAATAGTCAGGCCCAGACGACGGTTAATGTCTTTCAGCAGTTCGAGAATAGAACGCGTGGTAGCCGGATCCAGCGCGCTGGTGGCTTCATCACACAGCAACACCTTGGGATTGCTGGCCAGAGCACGGGCAATCGCCACGCGCTGTTTCTGTCCGCCGGACAGGTTTGCCGGATAGCTGTCGTGCTTATCGCCCAGACCGACGAGATCCAGCAGCTCGGTGACCCGGCGCTTGATTTCTTCTTTTGGCGTATTGTCGAGTTCCAGAGGCAGCGCGACGTTGCCAAATACCGTGCGAGATGAGAGCAGGTTAAAGTGCTGGAAGATCATGCCAATCTGGCGGCGTGCTTTGGTCAGTGCCGACTCAGATAATGAAGTCAGTTCCTGGCCGCCGACCTGAACGCTGCCTTCGGTCGGGCGTTCAAGCAGGTTAACGCAACGAATGAGCGTACTTTTACCTGCGCCGGATGCGCCAATGACGCCGTAAATTTGTCCCGCAGGCACGTGCAGGCTAACGTTGTTTAGTGCCTGAATCGTGCGGTGGCCCTGCTGGAACACCTTGGTGATATTCGAAAGTTTAATCATTAGATTTTTTATTATCAGTTAGGAGTTATCCGCGGCATTTTCTTCTGCCCTGGACGGGCGATGACCGTCAACAAAACGGATGTTAAGGCATCTAGACGTCTAAATCAATCTGATTTATGCGATCGACGCTTTCTTGCCTGGCGAAACATGCGATACTAAGGGCACATGCCTTATTCAGGAGCAACACGGTGGCAAAGTCCGTACCCGCTATTTTTCTCGATCGTGATGGCACGATTAATGTCGATCATGGCTACGTTCATGAAATAGATGAGTTTGAGTTTATCGATGGCGTCATTGACGCGATGCGTGAATTAAAAGAAATGGGCTATGCCCTGGTGTTGGTGACTAACCAATCGGGTATTGCTCGCGGGAAGTTTACTGAAGCGCAGTTTGAAACGCTGACGGAATGGATGGACTGGTCGCTGGCCGACCGTGGTGTCGATCTCGATGGTATCTACTATTGTCCGCACCACCCGCAGGGAACGGTAGAAGAGTATCGTCAGGTATGCGACTGTCGCAAACCGCATCCAGGTATGTTGAAGTCGGCGCAGGAATATCTGCACATTGATATGGCTTCTTCTTATATGGTTGGCGATAAAATTGAAGACATGCTGGCAGCCGCAGCGGCGAATGTCGGTACAAAAGTGCTGGTGCGCACCGGTAAGCCGGTGACGGAAGAAGCGGAGAAAGCGGCGGATTGGGTGATTAATAGCCTGGCAGACCTGCCTGCGGCCATCAAAAAGCAGAAATAATCGACGAGAAGGCGAAAAGGTGAGCGGTTGAAAGAAAAATGCATTTTCCCTCTTGTCAGCCAGAAATAACTCCCTATAATGCGCTCCCACTGACACGGAATAACGGCAAACAAGCCGCCGGGTCAGCGAGGTTCTCCTGAGAATCTCGACAGAGAAAAGCGAAATTAAACGCTTGACTCTGAAAGAGGAAAGCGTAATATATGCCACCTCGCGACAGAGCGCTAAAGCGCGTCGCAACTGCTCTTTAACAATTTATCAGACAATCTGTGTGGGCACTCGAAGATACGGATTCTTAACGTCGCAAGACGAAAAATGAATACCAAGTCTCTGAGTGAACACGTAATTCATTACGAAGTTTAATTC
>NZ_JANEWH010000100.1:0-17357 GCF_028069715.1 Kluyvera sp. Awk 3
CGCCCTCCCACTGCCCTTTTGGCGTTACCTGAATGCCGGCACGGACGATCTCGGTGCTGTAAGCGCCGAGGTTGACGATCATTGCCAGCAGCGCGGCTTCGCCTGCCGTCATCTTTAGCCCC
This sequence comes from Kluyvera sp. Awk 3, assembly GCF_028069715.1. Lineage (NCBI taxonomy): Bacteria > Pseudomonadati > Pseudomonadota > Gammaproteobacteria > Enterobacterales > Enterobacteriaceae > Kluyvera > Kluyvera sp. Awk 3. The sequence goes on from NZ_JANEWH010000100.1 coordinate 123, forward strand.
AGATTCGGCAAGCCAAAGACGATAAAAAACAGCTGCACCACAAACGGTGTGTTGCGAATCAGTTCGACATACCCGCCCCATATCCGGCTGTACCACGTGGGACGCCCGCTGCGGATGGCCGCGCCGAAGATGCCTATCGCCAGGCCACCTGTCGTCGCCAGCACCGTCAGCTGTACGGTCACCCACAGCCCCGCCAGCAGCTCCGGCCATAGCGGCCAGAGCGCAGAGAAATCAAGTTGCTCCGTCATGCCCCGGCCTTATGCGCCAAGGTTGGCAGGCAGCGGCGCTTTCAGCCACTTCTCAGACAGCCCGTTCAGAGTGCCGTCTTTCATGGCCGCTTCAATTAACGCGTCCACTTTCGCCTTCAACGCGGGTTCGTTCTTTTTCAGCCCAATAAAGCACGGAGAATCCTTCAGCATGAAGCTGGGTACCGGCGCTTTATCGGCGTTCTGCCGGGAGATAGCCGCGACCACCAGGTTACCGGTCGCCACATACTGCACCTGACCGGAGAGATACGCTGACAGCGTGGTGTTGTTATCTTCATAACGCTTAATCTGCGCCTCTTTCGGCGCTACGCTGCTCAGCACCATGTCTTCCACCGCGCCGCGGGTCACGCCAACGCTTTTCCCGCTCAGCGCCGCCGGGTCTTTCAGCTCAGCGCCTTTCGGGCCAAACACGCCAAGGAAGAACGGCGCGTAGGCACGGCTAAAATCAATCACCTTCTCGCGCTCGGCGTTTTTCCCGAGGCTGGAAATCACCAGATCGACCTTATCGGTCTGCAGATACGGTACGCGGTTGGCGCTGGTGACCGGCACCAGCTGTAGCTTGAGCTTCATCGCGTTGGCGAGATAGCGCGCCGTATCGATGTCATAGCCCTGCGGCTGGAGGTCGGTGCCCACGGAGCCAAACGGCGGGAAATCCTGCGGCACCGCAATACGAATAACGCCGCGTTTTTCGATATCCTGTAGTTGGTCAGCGTGTGCCACCGACAGGTTGGTGAACAGACAAGCGGCCCCGACCAGTGCGATCAACAGTTTCTTCATGATGTTTACCCGTTACGTTAGCATGAAACAAAAGATTCTTACGAATGACTTTTGCAACTAATGTGCCAGATGTGTTTCGCCAGCAGGACAGCCACGAAGTGGCCGTTAATCACCGGAATATCGAGAGAAGTGAGCAGTAGAAAGGAAACGGCAGCGCGTTTCCCTATTGTGAAGTTGCACCAGAAAAATGCAAAGCACCACGCTGGCGCCCCATTAGCGTTGCTCCAGTTCGTCCAGATCCTGATAAAGAGAAGCAATGTCGTGAATACGCGGACGCCCTTTATCGAGAATTTCGTGCAGGAAGGCGTTGGCGAGCAGGTTGATCAGACTATTGACCGAGGCGTAGCTATCGTACGCCGAGACGCTGTCCAGCGGCGCACAAAGCTGCCAGCGCGCCAGCGGAAACAGCCCGTGCGCCTGGGGTTCGCACATCAAGAGTACCGGAATACCGCGCTGCTGTAGCTGCTGCAACAGCGGGCGAATAATACGCGGGCGACGGCGAAACGCCATCACCACCACCAGATCGTTAGCGCTTAAATCGACCAGCTCTTCGCTTAGACTTTGCCCCGGCTGCGGCAGCACCAGCACTTGACCACGCGCCTGCAGGAGCTGCTGGCGCAGGTGCAGCGCCGCCGGATAGGCGTTACGCATGCCGATAATCACCACCCGCCGGGCAGCCACCATCGCCTGCAGCGTCTCGGCGAACTGCTGCGGATCCAGCGCGTTAACCCACTGCGTCAGGTTGGCCATCTCTTGCTTGTAGTGGCGCGCCAGCAGTGTATTGCCCTGCACCGCATCGCGGTGATCGGTCAGCGGCATCCCGCTCTGGCGCAGGGTGCGCAGCTCATCGCGCATATCTTTGTATTTCTCATAGCCCAGGCGTTTGAACAGACGGCTAACGGTAGCCTTCGAAGCCCCGCTGAGCTGCGCCAGCTCGGCGCTGTTATAGCTAATCAGGTCATCAAAATGATCGAAAATAAAATCCGCCACCCGTTGTTCCTGCGGCGATAAAGACGCGTACTGCGCTTTCAGTCGTTCATCAAGCTGTTGCATAAGACCTCTGTAACTTTCGTTTCATCGCACTATACCGTTAACTGCTTTCATAATGCATGCCAGTTCGGCAAAAAGTGCGCGCTATCGTTCAGGCATGAAACTTTACGTTCAGACATGGAACAGCTTTTGCAACGCTCAGCGGACAACAGGGCTATTTGAAGGCGCATAGAACCGCCACCGATGTTCGAGGAGTCGATAATGAATACACCACAACCCGATTGGGACGCTTATCTCAGCCAAATGGAACAGCTGCTGGCGCTGGAACTGGACGACACACGGCGCGCGGAGCTTAGAGTGCAATTTAGCCGCATTGCCGCCATGGCCTCGCCGCTGCAGGATTTCCCCCTCGATGACCGTATCGAAATTGCCGGAGTGTATAAAGCATGAAGCTGCCAGAGATGACCATCCATGATATTCAACGCGCGCTGGCGAGCGGTGAACTGAGTGCCAGGGAGATCGCCCGCAGCACCCTGGAGAAGATTGCGCTGCGCAATCCACAGCTTAACGCCTGGACCCATGTCAGTGAAAAACGGATGCTCGCCGAAGCGGACAACATCGACACCTTACGACGAGAATCGAAACCCCTCCCTGCCTTGGCCGGGGTTCCCTATGCGGTAAAAAATCTGTTCGATGTCGCTGGACACACAACGCTTGCCGGGGCCGAATTGCTCAGCGATCGCCCTGCCGCCACCGCCGATAGCTGGGCAGTACGCCAGCTACACAGCGCGGGAGCGTTGCTCTCGGGGATGCTGAATATGGATGCCTACGCCTACGGTTTCACGACCGAAAATAGCCATTACGGCGCCACGCACAACCCGCACGATCTCTCGCGGATCGCCGGAGGATCGTCCGGCGGCTCGGCGGCAGCGGTCGCGGCGGGTCTGGTCTCATTCTCCCTGGGCAGCGATACCAACGGTTCCATACGCGTTCCGGCCTCGCTGTGCGGGATCTTTGGTTTAAAACCGACCTTTGGCCGTTTATCGCGTTCGGGCAGCCACCCGTTCGTCGCCAGCCTCGATCATATTGGCCCCTTTGCCCGCAGCGTTGGCGATCTCTCGGCGGTCTACGATGCGTTACAGGGGCGCGACCCGGCCGACGGTTTTCAGGCTGACAAAGCCAGCGATCGCACAATGAACCTGCTGTCGCGCGGGCTGGATGGTTTACGCTGCGCCACCCTGGGCGGCTATTTTGCCACCTGGTGCGATAACGATGCGCGTGCCGCCGTCGAGCTGGTCGCACACGCGCTCGATGTGCAGGATGAACTGCTGTTTGCCCAGGCCGAGCTGGCCCGTTCTGCCGCGTTTATTGTTAGCGCGTCCGAAGGCGGAAATCAGTATCTTCCGGAGCTACGTCGTCAGCCGGATCGCTTTGAGCCACACTCCCGCGAGCGTCTGCTGGCCGGGGCGATGATCCCCTCCGCCTGGTATATTCAGGCGCAGCGTTTCCGCCGTCACGCACAGCAAATGTTTAAGACGTTATTCGCCCATGCCGACGTGCTGATCGCCCCGGCCACACCGTGCAGCGCAACGCTTATTGGTGACCAAACCATGGAAATCAACGGCCAGGCGCTACCTGTTCGCGCCAGTATGGGGATGCTGACACAGCCGATTTCCTTCCTCGGGCTACCGGTGGTCACCGTGCCCCTGCGGACCGCTGGCGGCCTACCGATTGGCGTGCAGCTGATTGCCGCGCCATTTAATGAACAGGCCTGCCTGCGCGTCGCGCGGGTACTGGAAGAGATGGGCCTCACCGAGTCCCGCGCCGTGGAGCTAGCCGCATGATGATGTCAGAACAGATTAATCAACCACAGGTCCACGCCGAAGTCAGCGCGGCGTTTTACCGTTACGAAGCGGCGCTGGTGAGCAACGATGTGGCGGTGCTGGATGCGTTATTCTGGCACGACCCGCGTACGGTCCGTTTAGGGGCGGGCGAGAACCTGTACGGTATTGATGAAATCCGCGCTTTCCGCGCCGCTCGCCCCGCGGCGGGCTTACAGCGCACGCTGCGCAATACCCTCATCACCACGTTTGGCAATGATTACGCGGTATGCAGCACCGAATTCACACGTGAAGGCAGCGATCGCATTGGCCGTCAGCAGCAAACCTGGATTCGTTTTGCCGACGGCTGGCGTATTGTCGCCGCGCAGGTCAGCCTGATGAGCTAACCCATTGGCCCCTCTTCCCGGCAAGAAGAGGGGCGAGACTTTATGGATTAAACGGGTGCGTCTTCCGCCAGTGGTCAGCAATCTGCTGACGCGTACACACCCACACGCCGTCGTGCTGCTGGATATAGTCGAGAAAACGCTGCAACGCGCGAAAACGTCCCGGACGCCCCAACAGACGGCAATGCATACCGATGGACAACATTTTCGGCGCGCTTTCCCCCTCTTCATACAGCACATCGAAGCTATCTTTCAGGTAGGTATAAAACTGCTCGGCGGTATTGAACCCCTGGGCGGTGGCGAAGCGCATATCGTTCGCATCCAGGGTGTACGGCACAATCAGATGCGGCTTGCGCGTGCCGTCGCTGCATTCCACTTCGTGCCAGAACGGCAAATCGTCGCCATAGTAATCGCTGTCATACTCAAAGCCGCCGTGTTCCACCACCAGCTGACGCGTATTGGGGCTGTCGCGTCCGGTATACCAGCCGGTAGGCGGCTTGCCGAAGAGATCGGTTAAGACCTGCACCGCTTTATGCAGGTGCTCCCGCTCCTGCTCGATGGACATATTCTGATAGTGGATCCAGCGCCAGCCGTGGCTGACCACGTCATAATTCGCTGCTTTTATTGCCTCAACCACATCGGGATGACGCGCCAGCGCCATGGCGACGCCGAACACCGTCAACGGTAAACCGCGCTTGCTGAACGCGTTATGAATACGCCAGAACCCGGCCCGGCTACCGTATTCATACAATGAATCCATCGACATATGGCGGTCCGGGTAGCTGGCCGCGCCGATAATATCCGAGAGAAACTGTTCGGAACCGGCATCGCCGTGCAGCACGTGGTTTTCCGACCCTTCCTCATAGTTGAGAACAAACTGTACGGCGATGCGCGCGTTGTGTGGCCAGCGCGCGTGCGGCGGTTGTCCTGCGTAGCCGCGCAGGTCGCGCGGGTAATCGTCTGCCAGAAATGCCATCTGCTACCTCTTATTAGAATGGATTTAACGCCTGAAATTGCCCGCTCAGCGCCTTGGCTTCCGGGAAGGCTAAATCACCGTGCTTGCTGGTCGATAGTCCCAGCGCCACCAGCGATTCGACCATTTTGACCGCCGCGCTCACCCCGTCGATGACCGGCACCCGCAGTTCGCGAGTCAGCTCCTGCGCCAGATCCGCCATGCCGCCGCAGCCGAGCACAATGGCGCCGCAGCCGTCTTCCTTTAATGCCTGAATACAGCGCGCGCGAACTTTCTCCTGCGCCAGACCGCTGCCGTCCTCCAGCGCCAGCACCGGGAGATCGATGGCGTGCAGCGCGGCGCAGCGATCGTGAAAACCGTATTGATGCAGCAGATGGCGGGCGATAATTAAGGTGCGCGGCAGCGTGGTAACGATGGAAAAGCGAGTCGCCACCAGCGTCGCCATATGCATTGCCGCTTCGGCAATCCCCACCACCGGCCCCTGCGCCAGCTCGCGCGCCGCCAGAAGCCCCGGATCGCCGAAGCAGGCAATCACGTGGCCATCCACACCCTGCTGACGACCGGCTTTGATTTGTTCCAGCACGCCAACGGCAGCAATCGCCTCATCAAAATGCCCCTCAATGGACGGCACGCCCGCGCTGGGGCAGACCGCCAGAATTTCGGTTCCAGGCGCGGCAACCGCCCGGGCGGCGGCCCCGATGGTCTCGGTCATCGCGAGGCTGGTGTTGGGGTTGATCACTTGTATACGAACGGCGGGCATCATGACTCCTTATAACCGGCAAATAACCGGGCAAAATCAGGCAAGGTGACGCCAGAACGCTCAAAGCAAAGGCTGGCGACGATATGTTCAAAATGGTGCATCAGAGCATCACTCAAGGGCTGTAAGGCTTTATCCCGCAGCAGTTCAATCAACTTTTCATGATCGTCACAGCGGCAGCCCTGCCGCCAGGGCGAGCCCCATGCGGCAATCACTAATGAAGAGCGCTGGCTCAGATGGGTCACCATCCCGGTCAGCACCTGATTACCGGAAATGGCCTGCAGATGAATGTGGAACTCGGCTGAGTGGCGAATCGCCGCTGGGCCGTCGTAGCGCTCGTGGGCCTGCTGTTCCTGACGAGTAATGGCCTCCAGCGCGGCCAGATGCGGCGGCTGGCAGCGGGCCAGCACATCCGGCAAATTAGCCACCTCCAGCAGCGCGCGAGTCCGGAAGATCTCCTGAGACTCTTCAACCGTCGGGCTGGCCACCTGCGCACCACGTTTGGGCGCTAATGTGACCATTTGCACAGTGGCGAGTCGTTGCAGCACTTTTCGGATCCCGGTGCGACTCACGCCAAACACCTCAGCCAGCGCTTCTTCCGGCAGTTTGCTCCCCGGTGGCAGTTGATGCTCGACAATCGCGGTCATCAGCGCCTGATAGATGGATTCGTCTTTGTCATGCAGAGCTGGCGCGGCCTGGGCGAGATAAGGGTTGTTCATTAACCACTCCGGTTTTTACTTTTCGACATCGAATCGTATACATAAACTTCATTTCTTGCATACAAAATTAAACATTTTGGCCCAATTCCTGCAACAGCCTCAGCAGTTCATCTCAATGGGTTTTGATTAACAGGAGCAGGTTTCATGCCAAATACACAAAATACGCATCAGGTTAAGGCCGCTGATCCCCACGCTGGATACAGCCCACGGCTTTGTAATGAGGATCTGGCGCCGACGCGCGATCAGAACTGGAACTGGTACAACATCTTTTCATTCTGGATGTCGGACGTGCACAGCATGGGGGGCTACGTGGTCGCGGCGAGCTTCTTTACGCTGGGGCTGGCAAGCTGGCAGGTGCTGCTGTGCCTGTTAGTGGGCATTTGTATCGTTCAGCTGTGCGCCAACCTGGTCGCCAAACCCAGCCAGATGGCGGGCGTGCCTTATGCGGTGATTTGTCGCCAGGCGTTCGGTGTTTTCGGCGCCAATATTCCGGCGGTGATCCGCGGGCTTATCGCCTTCGCGTGGTATGGCATTCAGACCTATCTGGCGGCCAACGCGCTGATGCTGGTGATGCTGAAGTTCTGGCCGTCGCTGTCGGCGCTGACCGAAGCCAGCTTCCTTGGCCTGTCGCATCTGGGCTGGCTCTGTTTCGCGACCATGTGGCTGCTGCAGGCGATGGTCTTCTGGCACGGGATGAACGCCATCAAACGCTTTATCGATATCGCGGGGCCGGCGGTCTACGTGGTGATGCTGGGGCTGGCCGGCTGGATTGTATACAAAACCGGTTTTGACGGTATCTCCTTTACGCTGGCCAGCAAATCGCTAAGCGCCGGGGAGCAAACCTGGCAGATGATTACCGCGACTGCGCTGGTGGTCTCCTACTTCTCCGGCCCGCTGCTCAACTTTGGTGATTTCTCGCGCTACGGTAAAAGCATGGGCGAGATTCGCCGCGGCAACCGCTGGGGTCTGCCGTTCAACTTCCTGCTGTTTTCTATCGTCACGGTAGTGATTGTCTCCGGCACCCAGTCGCTGTTTGGCCGCATGATCACCGACCCGATTGAAACCGTCAGCCGCGTCGGCAACGACCTGGCGGTGGCCATTGGCCTGCTGACCATGATTACGGCCACTATCGGCATCAACATCGTGGCCAACTTTGTCTCGCCGGCGTTTGATTTCTCGAACTGTTCACCGCAGAAAATCAGCTTCCGCACCGGCGGGATGATCGCCGCCGTGGGTTCCATCCTGCTGACGCCGTGGAATCTGTTTAACTCGCCGGAGCTGATTCACTACACCCTCGACGTGCTGGGGGCGTTTATCGGGCCACTGTTTGGCATTCTGATCGTCGACTTCTACCTCATCAAACGCGGCCAGGTATCGGTTAACGATCTGTTCGACGATACGCCGAAGGGCAAATACTGGTACCGCAACGGCTTTAACCCGAAGGCGATTGCGGCGCTGGTGCCTTCCGTCGCCATCGGCCTGGTCATCAGCTTTATTCCTGCACTGCACGAAGTGGCAAACTTTAGCTGGTTTATCGGCGTCTTCCTGAGCGGCGCGGCCTATCGCTGGATTGCCCGCGACGAGCGTGTCGCCGCACCGGCCAGCTTTAACGCCCTCGCCCAGAAAGAGTAATGGATACCTACGCCGCGACACCCTGTCGCGGCGTACTTTCCCGCAAACTGGCATTAATCTTGCTGATTTCTTCTCTTCCTTCGCGCATCCACAAGGCAGCTATGATGATTGACTACTCCGTCGCCCTGCGCGGCGCCTTTTTTGATATCGCCGCTGTCGCCGACAGCGCGGACGATATCGCCAGCCACGCCCGCTATCTGGACGATGGCGTGCTTTTTCTGCGCGATGGCCGCATTCACGCGCTGCTACCCTGGCAGGAAGCCGAGCAATATCTGCATCCGCTAACGGGCTATCGCGACCTGCGCGGTAAGCTGCTGCTGCCGGGCTTTGTCGATGCCCACGTCCACTATCCGCAAACGGAAATGATCGGGGCTTTCGGCGAACAGCTGCTTGAGTGGCTGACCACCTATACTTTTCCCGTCGAACGCCAGTTTGCCGATGCCGACTATGCCGCCGGGATCGCCCGCTTTTTTGTGAGCCAACTGCTCAGCCACGGCACCACTACCGCGCTGGTATTTTGTACCCTGCACCCGGAGTCGGTGGATGCGCTGTTTAGCGAAGCGCTGCGTCTGAATATGCGTCTGCTGGCCGGAAAGGTGATGATGGATCGCCACGCGCCGGAGTATCTCAGCGAAAGCGCGGAACAGAGCTATCGGCAGACCCGCGAGCTGATACAACGCTGGCACCAGCGTGGCCGCCTGGGCTATGCCATTACGCCGCGCTTCGCGCCAACCTCCACGCCCGCTCTGCTGGCGGCGGTACAGCAACTGCGCGAAGAGTTTCCGGACACCTGGCTGCACACCCATCTGAGCGAAAACCTCAACGAAATCGCCTGGGTCAAAAACCTGTGGCCGGAGCATGAACACTACCTCGACGTCTACCATCACTACCAGTTAACCGGCCCACGCAGCGTGTTTGCCCACGCCATTCACCTCGCGGACGCGGAGTGGCAGTGTCTGCACGATACCGGTTCGGCGGTGGCGTTTTGCCCGACGTCAAATCTGTTTCTGGGCAGCGGCCTGTTCCGCCTGCCAACCTGCTGGCATCAACAGGTGCGTATGGGTATCGGCAGCGATGTGGGGGCAGGTACCACCTTCAGCATGCTGCGAACGCTGGGTGAGGCCTACAAAGTCAGCCAGCTCCAGAGCTATCGTCTGCGCGCCAGCGAAGCGTTTTACCATGCCACGCTTGGCGGCGCGCGCGCCCTGCGTCTGGATGATCACATTGGTAATTTTCACCCCGGTAAAGAGGCCGATTTCGTGGTCATCGATCCGGCGGTGACGCCGCTACAGCGGCTGCGCAGCGAACGGTGCAAAGATATCTATGAACAGCTGTTTGTCCTGATGACGTTGGGGGATGAACGCAATATCAGTGAAACATGGGTCAACGGCGAACGCGTGTGGGGGAATGCAGCAGAGGAATAATCCGCTCCCGGCGTCATTCGCGACGCCGGGAAAACAGGCTCAGCATCAGCTACCGCGATAGGTGGACCAACCGCCTGGGGCAATTAAAAACGGCAGATGGTAGTGATCGTCCGCCGCCTCGCGGATAACAAAATCGATTTGCGCACTCAGGTACAGTGTCTCGCGCCCGCGGGCGGCGAACCAGTCGCCGATTTCCGCCGTCAGCCGATAGTTTCCCGCCGTCAGCGGCCCGTCGTTGAGTGCGCCAATACGTCCATGCTCATCGGTCACGCCATGGGCAATCGCGGCGCCATCCCGCGCCAGCGTCACCCTGACGCCCTGCGCCGGTTGGCCGGTCGAGACATCCAGAATATGCGTGCTCAAGGTACTCATTCGCCAATTACTCCTTCCAGTCTTAATAACGTAATTTCACGCAGCTGCGCTAAGGCTTCCTGCGCCTCATCGCGCTCGCTGTTTTGCAAACGCCGCGTCAGCGCCGCTAAAATGTCTTCCCCGCTGCGCCCTTTGGCGCGAATTAAAAACACCCGACCAAAGCGCGCTTCGTAGCGGGCGTTGCCCGCTTTCAGCGCCTGTGCAAGCTGTGCATCGCGATCGTCCACATTCCCCTGTTCCTGGCGTGACAGCGCCGCGTGCGCCTGTTCGCCCGTGGGTTTCTCGCCGATGCGCGGATGGGCGCTTAGGGCCTGCGCCAGTTCGGCTTCACCCCAGTTCTCCATCAACTGCTGCGCGGTATTGAATAGCTGCTCACGTGAGCGCCAGGGTCGCCCGGCGGCCAGCGTGGCGGCCCAGCCAGGAATGGCAACGCAAGGTGCTAACAGTGAAGCGGCCTCCGTGCCGCTTAATTGATTAAAGTGATTCAGCGCGATCATCGCGGCTCCTTGTGGTGCTCTCCTGCGGGGCTTTCTCTTCAGGAATAATCAGATTGAGGACAATCGCCACCAGACCGCCGCTGGTAGCGGCAGAACCAAACAAGTTCTCCACCATCGGCGGGAAGTGGGCCAGAAACGCCGGTACGGCTTCAATCCCCAGACCAAAACCAAATGCCAGCCCAACAATCAGCATATCGCGGCGTGTCAGCGGTTTCTGGGTGATAATGCGAATTCCCGCCGCCACGACGCAACCGAACATAACCATCGTCGCGCCGCCTAATACCGGCGCCGGAATCTGACGCAGGATTTCGCCAAACGGCGGGAACAGGCCGAGCAGAATTAAGATAGCCCCAATGTAACGCCCAACGTAGCGGCTGGCGACGCCGGTCATCTGAATCACGCCGTTGTTTTGCGCAAACGTGGTGTTAGGGAACGCGCACAGCATCGCCGCCACCATGCAGCTTATCCCATCGGCCAGAATGCCGCCCTTCAGCCGCGAACGGAAGGCGCCATCGTCAATGGACTGCTGTGAGATCAGGCAGTTTGCCGTCAGGTCACCAACAGCCTCCAGAATACAGACCAGCGAAACCAGCGCAATCGGTAAGAAAATCGCGCCGTTGAACTGGAAACCGAACGGGAACAGCTGCGGCAGACGGAACCAGACCTCGCCCACGCCTTTCAGCTGGAACATCCCGCTCAGCGCCGCGGCCAGGCAGCCAACGGCAATGCCGATGACCACGGAAGAGAGCCGCAGCCAGCGGTTTTTCAGGCAGCTCAGCAGCACAATCGTCGCCAGCGTTACCGCCCCCAGCGTAATATTGCTCATGCTGCCAAACGCTTTTGCCTGCTCGCCGCCGCACCAGTTAATAATGCTGACTTTAATCAGGCTGATGCCAATCAGCGCAATCACGCTGCCGGTAATCACTGGCGTAAAAATGCGCTTCAGCGGTTCGATAAAACGACTGACAATGCAAGGCACCAGCGCAGCAACAAAGTTGACGCCAAACAGCATGGCCATAATGTCCTGCGGCGTGCCGCCCTGCCCTTTAACCCACATACCGCCGGCAATGGCGACCCCGAGAAACGCAAAGCTGGTGCCTTGCATACAGATCATTCCGGCGCCAATCCCCCACACCCGGTTAGATTGCAAAAAGGTGCCGATCCCCGAAGCCAGCAAAGACATACTGATCAAATAGGGTAGCCATTCCCCCAATCCTAAGGTCGCGCCGATAATCAACGGCGGCGTGATAATACCCACCAGACCGGCAAGCACGTGCTGCAACGCGCTGAAAAAGGCCGGAAGCGGCGGAATGCGCTGCTCAAGGCCGTACAGTAAACCCCCGTTCTTTTCATCTGACATGATCGTTCATCCATTGCGAGTAAGCGTGCAGTGGCTACTGCATAAAACAGGCCAAAACCAATTACACTTTCGCAACATTTAATCTTTTTCATTATTTACAATGAGATATAAAAAATACATTCCCATGATCTCCCGAAGCCAGCGAGGGCAAGGTGGTGAAACTTTCGATTCCATTAAGCCAATGTAGAAATTATTGATTCACAAAAAGGCAACAAAAACGCCAATATGCACCCATTCTGTGCAAGCCATTGCCCACTTCCCCCGCAAACCCGCCAAATCCGCGTCTTCGCCATTGTGGTACGCAAATTGCTGAATGCCTTCACGACACAGGTAAAGGAGATGTAAATGAAAGCATTGATCATTGGCGGTGGAATTGGCGGGCTGAGCGCGGCGGTCGCGCTGAAAAATGCGGGAATCGAATGTGACGTTTTTGAAGCGGTAAAAGAAATTAAGCCGGTCGGCGCGGCCATTTCCATCTGGCCGAACGGAGTGAAGTGCATGCAGCATCTGGGGATGGGCGAGATTATTGAAAACTACGGCGGCCCGATGCATTTTCTGGCTTATAAGGAGTATCTGCGCGGTGAAACCCTCACCCAGTTCAGCCTTGCGCCGCTGGTGGCACGCACCGGTGGCCGTCCCTGCCCGGTTTCCCGCGCCGAATTGCAGCGTGAAATGCTCGACTTCTGGGGCCGCGACGCCGTGCAGTTCGGCAAACGCGTTGTCCGCTGCGAAGAAGATGACGACGGCGTCCGCGTCTGGTTTACCGACGGCACCCAGGCTGAAGGCGACTTTCTGATTGCCGCTGACGGGAGCCATTCGGCGCTGCGCCCCTGGGTGCTGGGCTATACCCCCGAACGCCGTTACGCGGGCTATGTGAACTGGAACGGTCTGGTCGACATTGATGAGGAGATTGCGCCGGGCAATCAATGGACCACCTTTGTTGGCGAGGGAAAACGCGTCTCGCTGATGCCGGTTTCCGCTGGCCGCTTCTACTTTTTCTTCGATGTCCCGCTACCGCCGGGGCTTGCCGAAGATCGCAGTACCCTGCGCGCCGATCTGCACCGCTACTTCAGCGGTTGGGCACCGCCGGTGCAGAAGCTGATTGCCGCCCTGGATCCGCAGACCACCAACCGCATTGAAATTCATGATATCGAACCGTTTGACCGGCTGGTGCGCGGCAAAGTGGCCCTGCTCGGTGATGCCGGACACAGCACCACGCCGGATATCGGCCAGGGTGGTTGCGCGGCGCTGGAAGACGCGGTTGTTCTCGGCGATCTGTTCCGCCACAGCCGCGACATCGTCAGCACGCTGCATCAGTACGAAGCGCAGCGCTGCGACCGGGTGCGCGATCTGGTGTTGAAGGCGCGTAAGCGCTGCGACGTCACTCACGGCAAAAATATGCTGCAAACGCAGGCCTGGTATGAGGAGTTAAAAACCGAAACCGGTGAGCGCATTATTAACGGCCTGTGCGAAACCATTCAGGGCGGCCCGTTAGGCTAACCGGGCCAGCGGCTCCTTCAGCTTGTCTGCATCGCCTCCATCACCGCAGTGAGCTTCTGAATCACCCTTTGCGCCGGACGCGAAAGCTGGCGTGAAGGGGCGGTACATAAGGCCAGCGTAAGCGGTCTCAGCTGCTTATTGCGCAGCGGAACAAACGCCAGCAGACCTTGTTTGACCTCATCCAGCACGTCAAGCCGGCTGAGGATCGTCACGCCGCTGCCTTTCAGTACCAGCGATTTAATCAGCCGGATATCGTTGCAGCCAATGCTGTTGGCCGGAAACAAATCGTGCTGCCGATAGAGCATCGCCACCCGTTCATGCACAATCAACGGCGCGCCGGGCACAATATGTCGCTCTTCGCTGAGCTGGCCCAAAGATACGTTTTCGGCGTACGCCAGCGGATGATCCGGGCGCATCACGACGCCCATCGCCAGCTCGGCAAACGCCAGCACGCTTAGCCCGGCCTGACCTTCCGGGTCGAGAATCAGGCCAAAGTCGAGATCAGCCTGGCGCACCTTCTGGCTGACGGTGTGGCTATCGGAGACCTGCAGGTTTAACTCCAACCACGGCCAGTCGGTAATGATATCCGCCAGCGCGGCGGCAAAACTCCCCTCTGCCAGCGCCTGCACCATTCCCACGCTGACGTTGCCGCGCTTTAACCCCTGTAGCTCATCAAACTTTTGTCGCGTGAGATGAAACTCCTTTTGCCAACGCAGCAGATTATCGTACAGCAGTTCGCCAGCAGTGGTCATGCGCAGCCCTTCCGGCAGGCGCTCAAACAACGGCGTACCGAACGTCTCTTCGGCCTGCAGGATTTGTCGGTTAATGGCGGAGGCGGAAATATGCAGTTTTTCTGCCGCGCGCCGCAGGCTGCCGCAGCGCGCCACTTCAACAAAATAGAGTGCAAATCGTGAAAATGGACTCATCCTTTACCTGTTCTCTTTTTTGCAACGGTTAAGTGAATTAATGGTGATGGATGTCAACACCCTAATATGGCAACAATAATCTCACAACAATTAAACAGTTATTTTTGTGAGCCGGAGAACGCCATGCACCAACCGTCTATCGCCCCACCCGCCCATTGCAGCTTTGAACCTGAGGATTGGCTGCGCCTGGCGCAATGCTGGCACCCGGTCGCCCGCGCCTGCGACATTGGCCCGGCCCCGGTGAAAGCCACCCTGCTTGATGAGCCGTTGGTTATCTATCGTATAAAGGGCCAGGTCGTGGTGGCACGCGATGCCTGCCCCCATCGCGGCGTGCCGTTGACGCTGGGCTTTCATGATGAAGAAGGGATCGTCTGCCCGTACCACGGCCTGCGCTTCGGTGAAGATGGCCGCTGCAACCGCATCCCTTCCAGCCCCGACCAACCGGTACCGGCAAAACTCAATCTCACCCATTTTGCGGTGGAAGAACGCTATGGGCTGATCTGGACCTGTCTGGCCTTCGACCCGGAAAATCCACAGCCGTTGCCGGTCATGCCGCACTGGTATGACGAGGGATTTCAGCAGATCAACTGCCCGGCCTTTGAGGTCAACGGCTTTGCGGGCCGCCAGGTGGAAGGCTTTCTCGATGTCGCGCATTTCGCCTGGATCCATACCGACACCTTCGCCGATCCGGAAAATCAGCTGGTGCCCGACTACAGCCCTCAGGAGACGACGTTCGGTTTCATCGCCGATTACTGGAGCTCGGTGGGCAACTATCCCGCCAGCGCCGATTTTCGCGCCCCGGAAGGCTTCCGCTGGCTGCGTCATTTCGAGATGCATCTGCCGTTTACCGCCACCCTGACGATTCATTTTCCCGGTGACGCCAGGCTGGTGATTATGAATGCCGCCTCGCCGGTTTCCGCGCGCGTCACCCGCATGTTTGCGCCCATCGCCCGTAACTTCGACCTGCATGTGCCGGTGGAAGACGTGCACGCCTTTAACCTGCGCGTGTTTGAGGAGGACCGGCTGATGGTTGAGAGCCAGCGGCCTGAGAAACTGCCGCTGGATTTAACCCTCGAAGCGCATATTCCCGCCGACCGTAGCTCCATCGCCTACCGCCGTGGGTTGAAGAAAATGGGCTTCGGTGACTTTTTCCTCGTCTAAATGGAGAACCAGAATGAATGATGTCTTAAAGGTGGTCGTTGAGGGTCTCTGGCGTCAGGGAGAACAGAATCTGGCGATCCGACTGGTCGCTGAAAACGGCCAGGCGCTGCCCGCCTGGCAGCCCGGTGCGCATATCGACGTGCACCTGCCCTGCGGGATTATCCGCCAGTATTCGCTCACCGGCGCAGGAAGCGCCAACGACGGCTATCTGATTTGCGTAGCGCAGGAAAATACGTCACGCGGCGGCTCGCGTTATATCCACCAGCAGCTACGCCCCGGACAGACGCTACTGATTTCGCCTCCGCGCAACCTGTTTCCACTCCAGGCGCTGGAGCAGGTGACGCTGCTGGCCGCCGGGATAGGCATCACGCCGCTGTATGCGATGGCGATACGTCTGAATGCGGAGGGGGTACCGTTTAGGCTGCACTATTATCTGAAAAATCGCGCCCAGGGCGCGTTTGTTCGCGAACTGCGGCAGCAATTCGGCGCAGAACAATTCGCGATTCACTGCTCCCAGGAAGGAGACAGCGCCCGCCAGCATCTGGCGCAAGCGCTGGAGGGAGTCGAGCCCGGTCAGCCAATCTATCTCTGTGGGCCGGAAGGTTTCATGGCGGCCGCGCGGAGGGTCGCCGTGGAAAAAGGCTGGTCGCCAGCGCAAATTCGCAGTGAAGCGTTTCAACCGCTGGCCCCCTCCATCAGCGCGGAGGAGAACGGTGAAACCTTTAATGTGACGCTGGCCTCGTCGGGCGAACGCTGGCCGGTGCCCGCGAATAAAACCATCGCTCAGGTGCTCCAGGAGAACGGCGTAGCGGTTCCGCTTTCCTGCGAAATGGGGATCTGCGGCGCTTGCCTGACGCCGGTTGTGGAGGGCATTGTCGACCACCGTGATTCTGTGCAGTCGGCGGCGGAGAAATCGGCCAGTAGCCAGCAAATTGCCCTGTGCTGCTCGCGCAGTCGGTCGGCCAATTTGTGCATTGATTTGTAGTCAGGCAGATAATGAAGCGTAAAACGTCATGATGCCTGTTCTCCAACAATATCGCTTAGTTTATGCCGCGAATTATAGGGCCCAATAACGTGGTTATATGATTCTGCTTCGCTAAAAAACGGTATCTAAAATGAATAATCAATCACGCAATCAAAAACCACAATTTCAATACAAAATAAAAACAGGAAATACGATAAATTTAACGATATTCGCACTGCTTTTCATGCTAATGATTGATTTCCAAATGATAATCATGTTCCTGTTCTCATTTAAAGCAATGTATACCTTCACGCTTAATTGATCCCAGTCAAACTACGCATATTTTTATGACACCTTTCACGACACACAATCTTACCTTTCTTTACGAAACTGTTGCGAGAAATGCGGATACTTTTGTACTAGTAAACGGATTATGAAAGAATACTTTCAGCCACCCTCTGCATAATCACTCAAATTCCCTGACTATCCCCCTGATAAAACGTGAAGTACATCACTACTCCGCACAAAATCGTAATAGGCTGCCAGGCTTGATATTTATGTCAATTTATTACGTTCCCGCCTTCTGTTAGCCAATGTCCTCCAGGCGATTTTATCTCCCCCTTTATGGTCCATCGTTTCAAAAAAAATGTTCTCTCCGTAACCCACATCTTCGGCTTTCATTCGAATATACAA
>NZ_JANEWH010000101.1:0-17103 GCF_028069715.1 Kluyvera sp. Awk 3
GTCAAAATGACTATGCATAAAATTGTCAATATGACATTATGCATTGTCGAAATGACTATTTGAGGTTGCCATGGGCTTTTCTGTTGACGTACTGGCGGGCATCGCCATTGAACTCCAGCGCGGCGTCGGCCATCAGGACCGCTTCCAGCGGCTGATTACCACGCTGCGTCAGGTGCTGGAGTGCGATGCTTCGGCGTTGCTGCGCTACGAGGCGCGGCAGTTTATTCCGCTGGCGATCGACGGCCTGGCGAAGGACGTGCTGGGCCGCCGTTTTACGCTGGAAGGGCACCCGCGGCTGGAGGCTATCGCCCGTGCGGGCGACGTGGTGCGCTTCCCCGCTGACAGCGATTTGCCGGATCCCTACGATGGCCTGATCCCCGGCCAGGAGAGCCTGAAAGTGCACGCCTGCATCGGGTTGCCGCTGTTTGCCGGGCAAAACCTGATTGGCGCATTAACCCTCGACGGCATGTCGCCGGATCAGTTCGACGTCTTCAGCGATGAAGAGCTGCGGCTGATTGCCGCGCTGGCGGCGGGGGCGCTCAGCAATGCGCTGCTGATTGAACAGCTTGAAAGCCAGAATATGCTGCCCGGCTCGGCAAGCGACTTCGAGCAGGTTAAAGAGACGCAGATGATTGGCCTGTCGCCGGGCATGATGCAGCTAAAAAAAGAGATTGAAATCGTCGCGGCCTCCGATCTCAACGTACTGATCAGCGGCGAAACCGGCACCGGTAAAGAGCTGGTGGCGAAGGCGATTCATGAAGGCTCGCCGCGCGCGGTGAGCCCGTTGGTTTACCTGAACTGCGCCGCGCTGCCGGAAAGCGTGGCCGAAAGCGAGCTGTTCGGCCACGTGAAGGGGGCGTTTACCGGGGCCATCAGTAACCGCAGCGGCAAGTTTGAGATGGCCGATAACGGCACGCTGTTTTTAGATGAAATTGGCGAACTGTCGCTGGCGCTTCAGGCCAAGCTGCTGCGCGTGCTGCAATACGGCGATATTCAGCGCGTCGGCGACGATCGCAGCCTGCGGGTCGACGTACGCGTGCTGGCAGCGACCAACCGCGACCTGCGCGAAGAGGTGCTGGCGGGCAACTTCCGCGCCGACCTGTTCCATCGTCTGAGCGTGTTCCCGCTCTCGGTGCCACCGCTGCGCGAGCGGGGTGATGACGTGGTGCTGCTGGCGGGCTATTTTTGCGAGCAGTGTCGGCTGCGATTAGGCCTGTCCCGCGTGGTGCTGAGCAGCGGCGCACGCGCGCACCTGCAAAGCTACGGCTGGCCAGGCAATGTGCGTGAGCTGGAACATGCGGTTCACCGCGCGGTGGTGCTGGCGCGGGCGACCCGCAGCAGCGGAGAAGTGGTGCTGGAAGCGCAGCATTTTGCCTTTCAGGAAGGGGCGCCAGCGGCGGCAGTAGAGGAGCGGCCAGTAGCGGCGGCGGTGCATAATTTACGCGACGCGACGGAAGATTTTCAGCGGCGGATGATTCGCCAGGCGCTGGATGCGAACCAGCACAACTGGGCGGCGAGCGCGCGAGCGCTGGAAACAGACGTCGCCAACCTGCATCGGCTGGCGAAACGTCTGGGCCTCAAGGATTAGAGAATCCCGGCCTGGTAGAAGTTTTGCAGGTTAATCGCGCCGACCAGACGGTGATTTTCATCTACCACCGGCGCGGCGCTGATTTTCAGCTTCATCAGCTTCTCTTTGGCGTCGACGGCGCGCGCTTTGTCGTGAATCGTCACGCCGCCTTTGGTCATTGCTTCGTTGACGCTGTCGGCAAGCGAGCCGCCGCTCACCAGCCAGCGGCGCAGGTCGCCGTCGGTAAACACGCCATGCACCTGCAGCACATCGTCACAAACCGCCACCATCCCCATCCCGGTGCGGCTCAGTTCCAGCATGGCGTCCATGACGCTGGCGTGCACGTTGACCTGCGGAATATCGGCCTCTTTACGCATCAGGTGATGCACGCGGTTGAGCAGACGCGCACCGAGCGCCCCGGCCGGATGCGAACGGGCAAAATCTTCCTCATTAAAGCCACGCGCCTGCATTACGGCGATGGCCAGCGCGTCGCCCATCATCAGCGTGTTGACGGTGCTGGAGGTGGGGGCCAGGTGCATCGGGCAGGCTTCGCGTTCAACGGAGATATCCAGCACCGCGTCGGCTGCCAGCGCCAGCGGCGAATTCGCTTTGCCGGTCATCGCCAGCAGCACGACCGATTTCTCCTGCAGACGAGGGATGAGGTAATCCAGCTCTTTGGCGCTGCCGGAATAAGAGATAAACAGCATCACGTCGCGGCTTTCAACCATGCCCAGGTCGCCGTGCAGCGCTTCTGCCGGGTGGACAAAGAAGGCGGGGGTGCCGGTACTGGCAAAGGTGGCGGCCAGCTTTTTGCCGATATGACCGGACTTGCCCATTCCGGATACGATCAGTTTGCCTTTGCAGTCGAGAATGGCTTTTGCGGCCTGCACAAAGGTCTCGTCAAGACGGTCGGGGAGGCGGCTGGCTTCCTGTAATTCCAGTAACAGGGCCTTACGCCCGGCGTCTAACAAAAAATCACTCATGACTTTCTCCGATAATTAGCGCGTCACACGGTCCAGTTTTGCGCGGCGATGATAAAACATTACGCCCATTGAGATCATCGATTGCATCATGATTGTTCGGAGTCGGAGATTTTTTTTCCCGCCGGACCAGAAGGCGCTTCCTTGCAGCGAGGCGGATGCTTTACCATATTTAACTCTTGCTGATATTGTTAAACGGAAGTCCCATGTTGAAGCGTCGCGTTCTGGCTTTACTCCCCCTGTGTGTCCTGCTCGCTGCCTGTAGCAGTAAGCCGAAAACGGCTGAACCGCCGGCAACCACCTCCGGCGGTTTTCTTCTTGAACCCCAGCATAATGCGTTGATCCCGACCGGTGATTTTGCCAATAACCCGGCGGCAGAACAGTTCATCGACAAGATGGTGAGCAAGCACGGATTTGACCGTCAGCAACTGCACGAAATTCTCTCCCAGGCCAAGCGTCTGGACTACGTGCTGCGCCTGATGGACAGACAGGCCCCGACCGGCCTGCCGCCAACCGGCCCGAACGGCGCGTGGCTGCGCTATCGCAAACAATTTATTACCCCGGATAACGTGCAGAACGGCGTGGCTTTCTGGAACCAGTATCAGGGGGCGCTACAGCGCGCGCAGCAGGTTTACGGCGTACCGCCGGAAATCATCGTGGGGATTATCGGTGTTGAAACCCGCTGGGGCCGCGTGATGGGGAAAACCCGCATTCTTGACGCGCTGGCAACGCTCTCCTTCAACTATCCGCGCCGCGCCGAATACTTCTCCGGCGAACTGGAAACCTTCCTGTTGATGGCGCGTGATGAAAAAGACGATCCGTTGGATCTGAAAGGCTCGTTCGCCGGCGCGATGGGCTATGGGCAGTTCATGCCATCGTCTTATCGTCAGTACGCGGTGGACTTTAACGGCGATGGTCACATCAACCTGTGGGATCCGGAAGATGCCATCGGTAGCGTGGCGAACTACTTCAAACAGCATGGCTGGGTGACGGGCGACACGGTAGCGGTGCAGGCGATGGGGCAGGCACCGGGGCTGGAAAACGGCTTCAAGACCAAGTACAGCGTGTCGCAGCTGGCGGCGGCGGGCTTAACCCCGATGCAGCCGCTGGGTAACCATCAGCAGGCCAGCCTGCTGCGCCTGGATATTGGCACCGGTTACCAGTACTGGTACGGTCTGCCGAACTTCTACACCATCACCCGTTACAACCACAGCACCCACTACGCGATGGCCGTCTGGCAACTGGGGCTGGCGGTGTCTCAGGCCCGCGGTCAGTAATTTTCCTTTCTTGCCCCTCTCCGTCCGGGGAGGGGCTTGTTACATTTTGCATCATTTCTCGCCGTTTACATCTTAGATCTCATCTCGTATTGTTATGTTATAACATAATGTGATGAGGCAAAGATGTTGACTCCTGTTTTTATGGCGTCCAGCGCGACGCGTCTGTTGTTGGCCTGCGCGCTGCTAGCCGCGCTTTGGCTGGCGGTCTGGTGGGCGGTCACGCTGCCATGATTGAACTGGACAACCTGGTCGCAGGATATGAAGGCGCGGCGATCACGCCTGCGCTGAGCGGCGTGATTCACAAAGGTAGCATGACGGCCATCGTCGGTCTGAACGGCTGCGGTAAATCCACCCTACTAAAAACATTGGCCGGATTTATTCCGCCAGTGAGCGGCGTGGTGCGCTGGTCGCCGACGCGCCCGACGATTGGCTGGCTGGCGCAGCGTCACGCGCTGGAGTCGCAGTTTCCGCTGACGGTGCTCGATGTTGTGAGTCAGGGGGCGTGGCCGCGTATTTCGCTGCTGCGCGGCCTGCGTAACGACGTGCGGCGGCGCATCCAGGCCGCACTAGCGCGTGTGGGGCTGACTGAGATGGCGAAAACGCCGATCGAAGCACTCTCCGGCGGCCAGTTTCAACGCATGTTGTTCGCCCGTGTGCTGGTTCAGCGCGCGCCGCTGGTGATGCTCGACGAACCCTTTACCGGCATTGACGAGAACACGACCCATGATCTGATGGGGGTGATTCAGGAGATGCATCAGCAGGGGCAGACCGTGCTGGCGGTGTTGCACGATAACCAGCGGGTCGCGGACTATTTCCCGGAAACGCTGCTGTTGGCGCCGCAAAATGCCTGCTGGGGGCCAACTCATGAGGTGCTGCCCGCGTTTCGCTCCGTGAGGCACGCATGATCTGGCATACCTTTTTTCAACCGTTTATTGAGTTTGGCTTTATGCGCCGCGCGCTGGTGGTGTGCCTGGCGCTGTCGCTGAGCACCACAATTCTCGGCGTATTTCTGTTGCTGCGGCGTATGAGCTTAATGGGCGACGCATTATCGCACGCCATTCTCCCCGGTGTGGCGGTGGGTTATCTGGTCAACGGCATGTCGCTGCTGGCAATGACCGTCGGCGGCTTTATCGCCGGGATTGCGGTGGCGCTGGTGGCGGGGTGGGTGAGCCGGCGCACGCCGCTGAAGGAGGATGCCAGCTTCGCCGGATTCTATCTTGGC
Source organism: Kluyvera sp. Awk 3 (assembly GCF_028069715.1). NCBI lineage: Bacteria > Pseudomonadati > Pseudomonadota > Gammaproteobacteria > Enterobacterales > Enterobacteriaceae > Kluyvera > Kluyvera sp. Awk 3. The sequence continues at coordinate 5,047 of NZ_JANEWH010000101.1, forward strand.
TCGCTGGCGCTGGGCGTCACGCTGGTGTCGCTGCGTGGCTCAAACGTCGATCTGCTGCATCTGCTGTTTGGCTCCATTCTGGCCGTTGATAACGACGCGGCGCTGTTTGTGGCGGGCGTTGCCAGCCTGACGCTCATCTGCATCGCGCTGTTTTATCGCGGGCTGGTGAGTGAAGCCTTCGACAGCGCCTGGCTACAGGTCAACGCGCGCTGGCTGCCGGTTCTGCTGCACGGCCTGTTTCTGGCCTTACTGGTGCTTAACCTGGTGGCGGGTTTTCAGGTGCTCGGCACGTTGATGGCGGTGGGGGTCATGATGCTGCCCGCCGTGGCGGCACGTTGCTGGGCGAGGACCCTGCCGGGAATTTTACTGCTGGCGGCGTTGTTGGGCAGCGTCTGCGCGTGGATGGGGTTGAGCCTGTCGTGGGCCGCCAATTTACCCGCCGGTCCTTCGATCGTTTTGACCGCCAGCGGCGTCTTTTTGGTCTCGGTGTTTTTTGGCAAGCGAAGCCGGCTGACCGTCAGCTGGCAAAAACTCACAAGATAGGGGAAAACATGAAACGTATTGGGGTGATTCTGGCGCTGGCATTGGGGCTCTCGGCGCAAGGGGCGATGGCGAAAACGCTGAATGTGGTCAGCAGCTTCTCGGTGCTGGGCGATATGGTGCAGCAGGTGGGCGGTGAGCACGTGCATGTCGACACGCTGGTCGGCCCGGACGGCGACCCGCATACCTTCGAGCCGTCGCCGAAGGACAGCGCGCTGCTCAGCAAGGCGGACGTGGTGGTGGTTAACGGGCTGGGGCTGGAAGGGTGGATCGACAGGCTGATTAAAGCTTCTGGTTTCAAAGGCGAGCTGGTGGTGGCCTCTACCGGCGTGAAGACGCATACGCTGGATGAGGACGGGAAAACCGTGACCGATCCGCATGCCTGGAACAGCGCAGCCAACGGTGCGCTGTATGCGAAAAATATCATGAACGGGCTGATAAAAGCCGACCCGGAGGATAGCGCAGCGCTGAAGGCTTCGGGTGAACGCTATATCGCCCAGTTAAACGATATTCATCATTGGGCGAAAAGTCAGTTCGACGGTATTGCGCAAGCGAAGCGTAAGGTCCTGACCAGCCACGATGCTTTTGGCTACTTCTCCCGCGCTTACGGTGTAATTTTCCTGGCTCCGCAGGGGCTGTCGTCGGAAAGCGAAGCCAGCGCGGCGCAGGTGGCAGCGCTGATTAAGCAGATTAAAGCTGACGGCGTGCACACCTGGTTTATGGAAAATCAGCTCGACCCGCGTTTGGTGAAGCAGATTGCTACTGCCACCGGTTCACAGCCGGGCGGCGAACTGTACCCCGAAGCGTTGTCTGCGCCCGGCGGCGTGGCGGACAGCTACGTGAAGATGCTGCGTCATAACGTGAAGCTGATTGCGGATAGCATGCGCTGAGTCTTGCTCTTTTTGCCCCGGTTTAGCCGGGGCGATACATTTTCTGAAGCCCCCTCGTAAAATCGTCATCCCGTCCCCACATCTCTGTTGAAAGTGCTATCTTTGATGGCCTCTTTATCGGGCTTAAGCGGAGCGACAATGACAGATTCAGAATTACTGCAGCTAAGCGAGCAGGTAGGCCTGGCGCTGAAGGCGCGCGGCGCGACCATGACCACCGCAGAGTCCTGCACTGGCGGCTGGATTGCGAAAACTATCACCGACGTGGCGGGCAGCTCCGCGTGGTTTGAGCGCGGTTTTGTCACCTACAGCAATGAAGCGAAATCGCAGATGATCGGCGTACGTGAAGTGACGCTGGAGCAGCACGGCGCGGTCAGCGAACCGGTCGTGGTCGAAATGGCGATTGGCGCACTGCGCGCGGCGCGCGCCGACTTCGCGGTCTCGGTCAGCGGTATCGCCGGGCCGGACGGCGGCAGTGCGGAAAAGCCGGTCGGTACCGTCTGGTTTGGTGTCGCCAGTGCTAATGGACAAGGCGTGACCCAGCGCGAATGCTTCTCTGGCGACCGTGAATCGGTGCGTCGTCAGGCGACGGCTTACGCGCTAAAACTCCTCTGGCAACAATTTCTACAAAATACTTGATACTGTATGACCATACAGTATAATTGCCTCAACAGAACAGAATTCACTATCCGGTAACACCCGGTATGACAGGAGTAATAATGGCTATCGACGAAAACAAACAGAAAGCGTTGGCGGCAGCGCTGGGCCAGATCGAAAAGCAATTCGGTAAAGGCTCCATCATGCGTCTGGGTGAAGATCGCACCATGGATGTGGAAACCATTTCTACCGGTTCGCTGTCCCTGGATATCGCGCTGGGCGCCGGCGGCCTGCCAATGGGCCGTATTGTCGAAATCTACGGGCCAGAATCCTCCGGTAAAACGACGCTGACGCTGCAGGTAATCGCCGCGGCGCAGCGCGAAGGTAAAACCTGTGCGTTCATCGATGCGGAACACGCGCTGGATCCAGTGTATGCGCGTAAGCTGGGCGTCGATATCGACAACCTGCTGTGCTCCCAGCCGGACACCGGTGAGCAGGCGCTGGAAATCTGTGACGCGCTGGCGCGTTCCGGCGCGGTAGACGTTATCGTGGTCGACTCCGTAGCGGCGCTGACGCCGAAAGCGGAAATTGAAGGTGAAATCGGCGACTCTCACATGGGCCTGGCGGCGCGTATGATGAGTCAGGCGATGCGTAAGCTGGCGGGTAACCTGAAGCAGTCCAATACGCTGCTGATCTTCATCAACCAGATCCGTATGAAAATTGGCGTGATGTTCGGTAACCCGGAAACCACCACCGGCGGTAACGCGCTGAAATTCTACGCCTCCGTTCGTCTGGATATCCGTCGTATCGGCGCGGTGAAAGAAGGCGATAATGTCGTCGGCAGCGAAACCCGCGTGAAGGTCGTGAAAAACAAAATCGCGGCGCCGTTCAAACAGGCTGAATTCCAGATCCTCTACGGTGAAGGCATCAACTTCTTTGGCGAGCTGGTCGATCTGGGCGTGAAAGAGAAGCTGATTGAGAAAGCGGGCGCCTGGTACAGCTACAACGGCGACAAAATTGGTCAGGGTAAAGCGAACGCTATCTCCTGGCTGAAAGAGAACCCGGCGGCGGCAAAAGAAATTGAGAAGAAAGTTCGTGAACTGCTGCTAAATAACCAGGACGACAAACCTGACTTCGTTGTTGATAACAACAGCGTTGAAGAAACCAACGAAGACTTCTGATAACCTCGGAATCGACACTAAGGGCTGCTTATGCAGCCCTTTTGCATTTATCACGATGGCAGGATAACGATGACCGAAAACTCACCGCGCCGTTCCTCCTACGCTCGCCTGCTGGATCGCGCTATCCGTATTCTGGCGATGCGCGACCACAGCGAACAGGAGCTGCGGCGCAAGCTTACCGCCCCGGTGATGGGGAAAAATGGTCCGGAGCCTATCGATGCGCCGCCCGAAGATGTTGAAAAGGTGGTGGCATGGTGCTTTGAAAACCGCTATCTCGATGATAGCCGCTTCGTGCAGCAGTTTATGGCCGGGCGCAGCCGCAAAGGTTATGGGCCCGCACGCATTCGTCAGGAGCTGGGTCAGAAGGGAATTGCCCGTGAGGTGATTGAACAGGCGATGCGTGAATGCGAAATCGACTGGGCCGCGCAGGCGCGCGAACAGGCCCTGCGAAAATATGGCGAACCGCTGCCAACCGTCTTCGCTGAGAAGGTCAAAATTCAACGTTTTTTGCTTTACCGCGGCTACCTGATGGAAGATATCCAGGAAATATGGCGAAATTTTGCTGATTGACCCCACTCGGGATTTTACTTCCCACTAAAGAAAACTTATCTTATTCCCACTTTTTCCGTCCGGGCGCAGGTCGTTTTATCGCGATTAGCGTCTACGACGAATATTCCTTAAATACACAAAATCATTCAAGCCGCACCAAGGCGGCAAGTGAGTGAACCCCCTGAGCGTGCATCAGTAGGTGACTGGGGTGAACGAGCACAGCCAACGCAGAGGCGGTTTGAAGGATGAAGTGTAGCTTGATTTCAGGATAATTATGAGCAAGAGCACCGCTGAGATCCGTCAGGCGTTTCTCGACTTTTTCCATAGTAAAGGCCACCAGGTAGTTGCCAGCAGCTCCCTGGTACCGAATAACGACCCCACTCTGTTGTTTACCAACGCCGGGATGAACCAGTTCAAGGACGTGTTCCTCGGTCTCGACAAACGTAATTATTCTCGCGCGACCACCGCGCAGCGTTGCGTGCGTGCGGGCGGTAAACACAACGACCTGGAAAACGTCGGCTACACCGCGCGTCACCATACCTTCTTCGAAATGCTGGGTAACTTCAGCTTCGGCGACTACTTCAAACACGACGCTATCCAGTACGCATGGGAACTGCTGACCGGTGAAAACTGGTTCGCCCTGCCGAAAGAGCGTCTGTGGGTCACCGTGTATGAAACCGATAATGAAGCATACGAAATCTGGGAAAAAGAAGTCGGTATCCCGCGTGAGCGCATTATCCGTATCGGCGACAACAAAGGCGCGCCGTACGCATCCGATAACTTCTGGCAGATGGGTGACACCGGTCCTTGCGGCCCGTGCACCGAGATCTTCTACGATCACGGCGACCACATCTGGGGCGGGCCTCCGGGATCTCCGGAAGAAGACGGCGACCGTTACATTGAGATCTGGAACATCGTCTTCATGCAGTTCAACCGTCAGGCTGACGGCACCATGGAACCGCTGCCGAAGCCGTCCGTGGATACCGGTATGGGCCTGGAGCGTATCACCGCTGTCCTGCAGCATGTTAACTCCAACTACGAAATCGATCTGTTCCGTAAGCTGATTGACGCCGTCGCGAAAGTGACTGGCGCAACCGATCTGAGCAACAAATCGCTGCGCGTTATCGCGGACCATATTCGTTCCTGTGCTTTCCTGATCGCCGACGGCGTGATGCCGTCTAACGAAAGCCGCGGCTACGTGCTGCGTCGTATCATTCGTCGCGCAATCCGCCACGGCAATATGCTGGGCGCGAAAGACACCTTCTTCTACAAGCTGGTTGGCCCGCTGGTAGAGGTGATGGGTGCCGCAGGCGAAGAGCTGAAACGTCAGCAGGCGCAGGTTGAGCAGGTTCTGAAAACCGAAGAAGAGCAGTTTGCTCGTACCCTGGAGCGCGGTCTGGCGCTGCTCGATGAAGAGCTGGCAAAACTGACCGGCGATACGCTGGACGGCGAAACCGCTTTCCGTCTGTACGACACCTACGGCTTCCCGGTTGACCTGACGGCAGACGTTTGCCGTGAGCGCAACATCAAAGTTGACGAAGCGGGCTTCGAAGCGGCGATGGAAGAACAGCGCCGTCGCGCGCGTGAGTCCAGCGGTTTTGGCGCGGACTATAACGCAATGATCCGTGTTGACGGTGCGTCCGAATTTAAAGGCTACGACCATCTGGAACTGAACGGTAAAGTCACCGCGCTGTTTGTTGATGGTAAAGCAGTAGAGTCTATCGCTGCGGGCCAGGAGGCCGTTGTCGTTCTGGACCAGACGCCGTTCTACGCGGAGTCCGGCGGCCAGGTTGGCGATAAAGGTGAGCTGAAAGGCGCGGGCTTTAGCTTTGCGGTCAGCGATACTCAAAAATATGGTCAGGCTATCGGCCACCTCGGTAAGCTGGCAACCGGCGCGCTGAAAGTGGGTGATGGCGTGCAGGCTGATGTCGATGAAGCGCGTCGCGCTCGCATCCGTCTGAACCACTCCGCAACGCACTTGATGCACGCGGCGCTGCGCCAGGTTCTGGGCACTCACGTTGCGCAGAAAGGCTCTCTGGTTAACGATAAAGTGCTGCGTTTCGACTTCTCTCACTTCGAAGCGATGAAGCCGGAAGAGATTCGTGCTGTTGAAGATCTGGTCAACGCCCAGATTCGTCGCAACCTGCCTGTTGAAACCAACATCATGGATCTGGAAGCGGCGAAAGCGAAGGGTGCGATGGCGCTGTTTGGTGAGAAATATGACGACCACGTGCGCGTACTGAGCATGGGCGACTTCTCAACCGAGCTGTGCGGTGGTACTCACGCTTCCCGTACGGGTGATATTGGTCTGTTCCGCATTGTGTCCGAATCGGGTACTGCGGCAGGTGTACGTCGTATTGAAGCCGTAACCGGTGAAGGTGCCATTGCCTCTGTGCATGCGGAAAGCGATCGCTTAAGCGACATCGCCCAACTGCTGAAAGGCGATAGCCACAACCTGACGGAGAAGGTTCGTACCGTTATCGAGCGTACCCGCCAGTTGGAAAAAGAGCTTCAGCAGCTGAAAGAGCAGGCGGCAGCACAGGAAAGCGCGAATCTTTCCAACAAAGCTGAGACGATTAACGGCGTTAACCTGCTGGTGAGCGAGCTCGCTGGCGTTGAGCCGAAAATGCTGCGTACCATGGTCGACGATCTGAAGAACCAGTTGGGTTCTGCGATTATCGTGCTGGCGACGGTAGCGGAAGGTAAGGTTTCTCTGATTGCCGGTGTGTCTAAGGATGTAACAGACCGTGTGAAAGCAGGGGAGCTGATTGGTATGGTCGCTCAGCAGGTGGGCGGCAAAGGGGGCGGTCGTCCGGATATGGCGCAAGCTGGCGGTACCGACGCGTCTGCACTCCCTGCTGCACTGGCCAGCGTGAAAGGCTGGGTAAGCGCTAAACTGTAATAACAATAAACGCACGCAGACGCCTTAACGTTATCTGTTACGGCGTCTTGCATATGCGGTACTGATAACGATAAAGTCAGGTTGAAGTCATGTAGATCGGCTAGACTTACATTTAACAGAATGTGATGCCGTGACTGCTTACACGTGAAGGTGTTTGTCATCGCTGACCTTTTGGCGTTATATGATGGAAAATGCCGGGATACAGAGAGACCCGACTCTTTTAATCTTTCAAGGAGCAAAGAATGCTGATTCTGACTCGTCGAGTTGGTGAGACCCTCATGATTGGAGATGAGGTCACTGTGACAGTTTTAGGGGTGAAGGGTAACCAGGTGCGCATCGGCGTAAATGCCCCGAAAGAAGTCTCTGTTCACCGTGAAGAGATCTACCAGCGTATCCAGGCTGAAAAATCCCAGCAGTCCAATTACTAAGTTCTCGCGTCTCACCCAGTGGGTGAGACGCAAATCCCACCCCTTGTCTCGTTTTATCCTCTGTATTAACCATTTTTTCTTCTGCTTATCTCTTTGATGTCATTTTCCCTGGTTACCGTTTTGCGGCCTTCATCGCGTTTTATCTGTTGATAAAACATCCGTTCTGCTTTTTTTAACACCTGATTGTCTGTGAAATGTGCAAACGAAAAAAATCTGCGGAAAATTGTTTGACTTATAAGTCCCAGAAAGTAATATGTGCGCCACACAGCGACGATGAGCAGAAACAAGTTCTTCGAAGCACTCGCAAGAGGTGTTGTTGGTGAGGTGGCCGAGAGGCTGAAGGCGCTCCCCTGCTAAGGGAGTATGCGGTCAAAAGCTGCATCCGGGGTTCGAATCCCCGCCTCACCGCCATTTGCATCCGTAGCTCAGCTGGATAGAGTACTCGGCTACGAACCGAGCGGTCGGAGGTTCGAATCCTCCCGGATGCACCATCTTCTCTGCAATAGCGCATTAGCGTTGTTACAGAAAATGATAGCGCTTTAGCGGCGATATCAAATCTGCAGTAAAGTAAGTTTCCCGATGCATCCGTAGCTCAGCTGGATAGAGTACTCGGCTACGAACCGAGCGGTCGGAGGTTCGAATCCTCCCGGATGCACCATCTCTTACTTGATATCATTTCTCATGGTATCAATATCGGCAGTAAAGCAGGTTTCCCGATGCATCCGTAGCTCAGCTGGATAGAGTACTCGGCTACGAACCGAGCGGTCGGAGGTTCGAATCCTCCCGGATGCACCATTCTTTGTTTTGCACGATACTTAGCTTTTCCGATGCATCCGTAGCTCAGCTGGATAGAGTACTCGGCTACGAACCGAGCGGTCGGAGGTTCGAATCCTCCCGGATGCACCATCTCATCGAAGTCGCCTACCTTTTTTTATTTTCCTCGAATTAGTCTTTTTAACTAAAAAATCTTCTTCACACTTTTCCCATTGGCAACTCATTCTTTCCTCTATAATTTATCCTTGAATACACCCTTATTCTGGTGACATGACTGCAAGGAGAGAAATCCATGAAATGGTTCAAAGCAACGTCTGCGTTTTGCGCTGCGCTTCTGATGGCTATCTCGCTGTCCGGCTGTGCTGGCTCGTCAACGAAGGAGAGCACCGGTGGCTACATTGACGATACCGTCATTACCACCAAAGTGAAAACGGCGCTGTTTAGCGACAAAGATATCAAGTCCAGCGAGATTAATGTGCAGACCTTTAAAGGCCGCGTGCAACTGAGCGGCTTTGTGTCGTCGTCCGCTGATGCTAAGCGTGCCGTCGAGGTAACCCGTAAGGTGCAGGGCGTGCGCGTCGTTGAAAACGATATGCAAATAAAATAATCCGTGGCATGCGAATCATGATAAGGCGCTGAAAGGCGCCTTTGTTGTCTCTGCGGCTAACAGCGACAATCATCCCCATTTACGATAAAGTAACGTCACATTATCCGATGGGTGAGAAGACGATGTACGAACGCTACGCTGGATTGATTTTTGATATGGATGGCACCATCCTTGATACGGAACCGACGCACCGTAAGGCGTGGCGTGAGGTTTTGGGTCGCTACGGTATGCGTTTCGATGAACAGGCAATGGTGGCGCTTAACGGTTCGCCCACCTGGCGTATTGCGCAGGCGATCATTGAAAGTCATCAGGCCGATCTGGATCCCCATCTTCTGGCGCGTGAAAAAACCGATGCGGTGAAATCAATGCTGCTGGACTCGGTTACGCCGCTGCCGCTGATTGACGTCGTGAAAGAATGGCATGGCCGTCGACCGATGGCCGTCGGCACCGGCAGCGAAAGCGCGGTGGCCGAGGCGCTGCTCGCTCATCTGGGCCTGCGCCACTATTTTGCGGCCGTTGTCGCCGCCGATCACGTTAAACTGCATAAACCCGCACCGGACACCTTCTTACTGTGCGCGGAGCGTATGGGCGTGGCGGCGGAACGCTGCGTGGTGTTTGAAGACGCCGATTTTGGCCTTCAGGCAGCCGCCGCTGCGGGAATGGATGCTGTCGACGTTCGACTGCTGTGAATGAACTTCTGGCGTTGGGATCGCTGTTTGCGAGCAGCTTTCTCAGCGCAACGCTGCTGCCAGGCAACTCCGAAGCCGTGCTGATTGGCCTGCTGCTAGCGGGCGCAAGTAAGCCCTGGCTTCTGGTAGTAATAGCAACAATGGGTAATAGCCTTGGCGGGGCTACAAACGTTATTCTTGGTCGTTTTTTTCCATTACGCAAAACATCGCGTTGGCAGGAAAAAGCGGTGGGCTGGTTGCGGCGTTATGGCGCGGCCACGCTGCTGCTGAGCTGGATGCCCGTTATCGGTGATTTGCTGTGCCTGCTCGCAGGCTGGATGCGCATTTCCTGGGGACCGGTACTCTTTTTTTTATGCCTGGGTAAAGCGCTGCGCTATATCGCAGTCGCGGCGCTGACGCTGCAAGGCATGACGTGGTGGCACTAATTGGATGGCTTGTGGAAGAGTCCTCATCTCCACGATGACAATTATGCTTAATAAAATGAATTCGACAGGCGGGAGGTCAATTTGATCCCGGACGTATCACAGGCGCTGTCCTGGCTGGAAAAACACCCTCAGGCTCTTGAAGGGATCCAGCGCGGTCTTGAGCGCGAAACCCTACGCGTTAATGCAGATGGTTCTCTGGCAACAACCGGTCATCCGGAGGCGCTGGGCGCCACGCTGACCCATAAATGGATCACTACCGATTTCGCCGAAGCGCTGCTGGAGTTTATTACTCCGGTCGACGGCGACATCAACCATATGCTGACGTTTCTGCGCGATGTGCACCGTCACACAGCGCGTCAGCTCGGCGACGAGCGTATGTGGCCGCTGAGCATGCCATGCTACATCGCGCCGGGTCAGGATATTGAGCTGGCACAATACGGCACGTCGAACATTGGCCGCTTGAAAACGCTGTACCGTGAAGGGCTGAAAAACCGCTACGGCGCGCTGATGCAGACCATCTCCGGCGTTCACTACAACTTCTCTTTGCCGATGGCTTTCTGGCAGGCGAAGTGCGGTACAGAGGATAAAGAAGCGATTTCAGCTGGTTATTTCCGCCTGATTCGTAACTATTATCGCTTTGGCTGGGTGATTCCGTATCTGTTCGGCGCTTCGCCGGCGATCTGTTCTTCCTTCCTGCAGGGCAAACCGACGACGCTACCGTTTGAGAAAACCGAATGCGGCATGTACTACCTGCCGTACGCCACCTCACTGCGTCTGAGCGATCTGGGTTATACCAATAAATCGCAAAGCAATCTCGGAATTACGTTTAACGAATTGCACGAGTATGTGGCAGGATTGAAGCGCGCGATCAAAACGCCGTCGGAAGAGTATGCCCGCATTGGCCTGGAGAAAGACGGCAAGTATCTGCAGATCAACAGCAACATTCTGCAGATTGAAAACGAGCTATATGCGCCGATTCGCCCTAAACGTGTGACCCGCGACGGCGAAACGCCGTCCGATGCGCTGCTGCGTGGCGGTATTGAATATATCGAAGTGCGCTCTCTGGACATCAACCCGTTCTCGCCAATTGGCGTCGATGAGCAGCAGATTCGCTTCCTCGATCTGTTTATGGTCTGGTGCGTATTGGCCGATGCGCCGGAGATGAGCAGCGATGAGCTGCTGTGTACCCGTACCAACTGGAATCGCGTGATTCTGGAAGGGCGTAAGCCGGGGCTGACGCTGGGCATTGGCTGTGAAACCGCGCAGTTCCCGCTGACTAAAGTGGGCAAAGATCTGTTCCACGATCTGAAACGTGTGGCGCAGACGATGGATAGCATGAATGGCGATACCGCCTACCAGACGGTTTGCGATGAACTGGTGGCCAGCTTCGATAATCCGGAGTTAACCTTCTCCGCACGCATTCTGCGTTCTATGCTTGATCAGGGGATTGGCGGAACCGGCAAGGCCCTGGCGGAACAGTATCGGACAATGCTGCGTGAAGAGCCGCTGGAGATTCTCAGCGAAGAGGATTTTGCGAAGGAGCGGGATGCTTCAAGAGCGCGTCAGCGTCAGATTGAAGAGGCGGATAACGAATCGTTTGAAGCGCTGCTGGCGAGACACGCCTGATACAAAAGAAAAAGGCCACATCACTGTGGCCAAAATATACATCTCTGAATCAGGGATGATGATAACAAATGCGCGTCTTTCATATAGTAAGACTGGCATGGGAACAAAGAGTTCAGTTTATTTTTAAAAAAATCACATTATCCTGAAGCAGAACGTGGTGGACTGCATAAAACATAGTTTATTCAATAAGTTAAATGTTTTTATCTTAATGAAAAAAATGCAGCGCCCGGGAGCAAGAAGGTGATATCGGAGGTTACGAAATGCCGTTGTTAGATAGCTTCACAGTCGATCATACCCGTATGGAAGCCCCAGCCGTTCGCGTGGCGAAGAAAATGAACACCCCGCACGGCGACGCGATCACGGTTTTTGACCTGCGTTTTTGCGTACCGAACAAAGAAGTGATGCCGGAAAGAGGGATCCACACTCTTGAGCACCTGTTTGCGGGCTTCATGCGCGATCATCTGAACGGTAATGGCGTTGAGATTATCGACATTTCCCCGATGGGCTGCCGTACCGGCTTCTACATGAGCCTGATTGGTACACCGGACGAGCAGCGCGTAGCGGATGCCTGGAAAGCGGCGATGGCCGACGTGCTGAAAGTGCAGGATCAAAACCAGATCCCGGAACTGAACGTATACCAGTGCGGTACCTACGAGATGCATTCTCTGAGTGAAGCGCAGGAGATTGCGCGCCATATTATTGAACGTGATGTGCGCATCAACAGCAATGATGAACTGGCGCTGCCGAAAGAGAAACTGCAGGAACTGCACATCTAGTTGATACGTGGATGTGGTGATAATAAAACCCTGGGGCTAGCCTCGGGGTTTTTTATTTCTCGGGTTGTAATTATTT
>NZ_JANEWH010000102.1:0-16453 GCF_028069715.1 Kluyvera sp. Awk 3
AGCTACGGTCGTTATATGCCTTTTTGTCACACAACGTATTTATGTTGCCGTGTGTCTTTAATATTTTTCGTCATCTTAAAATGACAAGCCCGAATTGATATTCGGGCTTTTTTATGGTTTGAGAATGACCTTAATTCGGTTATTCCTGCGGCGTCGGTTTTTCCGCCTTGCCGGCCATCATGGCGAGGAAGTCGTAGCGTTTTTGCAGATCCTCTGCCGCATCCTTCCATAGCTGTTCGGCGACGTCTGGTTGCTGGCTGTTCAAACGGCGGAAACGCTGTTCGTTCATTAACGTCTCGGCCAGCGCGTCTGACGGCGGACGGGAATCCAGCGCCAGCGGGATTTTACCTTCGTCGGCGCGACGTGGGTCGAAGCGGAACAGCGGCCAGAAGCCGGTAGCGGTAAGCTGGCGCATCTGATCGTGGCTGAGCGCCAGATCGTAACCGTGCTCTTCGCAAGGGCTGTAAGCGATAATAATCGACGGACCCGGATAGGACTCCGCTTCCTGAATCGCTTTCACCGTCTGGTTAAGCTGTGCGCCCAGTGAGATTTGCGCCACGTAGACATGACCATACATCATCATGCTGACGCCCAAATCTTTCCGTGCTTTACGTTTACCGTGCTCACCAAACTTGGTCACCGCGCCGAGTGGCGTCGCTTTTGAAGCCTGGCCGCCGGTGTTGGAATAGCATTGGGTATCGAGCACCAGAATATTGACGTTCTCGGTCAGGCTCATCACATGATCCAGACCGCCGAAGCCGATATCGTAGGCCCAGCCGTCGCCGCCAATCAGCCAGATAGACTTCTCGACCAGCGCGTCAGCATCGGTCAGCAGCTCTTCCGCACCTTCCACGCCGGTTAATGCGCTACGCAACGCAGCCACCTGTTCGCGGCGTAACTCTGGCGTGGCGTCCGTATGCAAAGCTTCGTTCAGCTCAGCAGGGATGTGTTCCGCAAAGCCGTCCAGCAGACGCATCACACGCTGGCGATGCTGATCGACCGTTAAACGGAAGCCCAAACCAAACTCGGCGTTATCTTCAAACAGCGAGTTAGCCCACGCTGGTCCGCGGCCGTTCGCGTCGGTGGTATATGGCGTAGATGGCAGGTTACCGCCGTAGATAGACGAACAGCCGGTGGCGTTGGCAATCAGCATACGGTCGCCGTACAGCTGCGTCAGCAGCTTGATATACGGTGTTTCACCGCAGCCAGAACAGGCGCCGGAGTATTCAAACAGCGGGGTGATCAACTGTGAAGTACGGATATCAATGCGTTCCAGTGCGGTGCGATCGATTTCCGGCAGGTCGAGGAAGAAGTCATAGTTCACTTTCTCTTCTTCAACATGCTCCAGACGCGACATCATATTGATGGCTTTGATCTCTGGGTTCTGACGGTCTTTCGCCGGGCATACCTCAACGCACAGGTTACAGCCGGTGCAGTCTTCCGGCGCGACCTGCAGGACATATTTCTGACCGCGCATATCGCGCGATTTCACGTCCAGTGAATGCAGAGACGCCGGGGCGTTTTCCATCGCGTCTGGTGAGACCACTTTTGCACGAATCGCCGAGTGCGGGCAGGCGGCCACGCAGTGGTTACACTGGGTGCAGAGATCTTCTTTCCAGATAGGGATCTCTTCTGCGATATTGCGTTTTTCCCAGCGCGTGGTACCGACCGGCCAGGTGCCATCCGGCGGCAGCGCGGACACCGGCAGGGCATCGCCGAGGCCAGCAAGCATGGCGGCAGTGACGGTTTTAACGAAGTCTGGCGCGGCGTCGGAAACCACCGGCGGGCGGTTTGGACTGCTGGCGTTGACAGGCTGTAGCGGCACTTCAAACAGGGATTCCCGGGCCAGCGCCAGCGCTTGCCAGTTACGCTCAACCAGATCCTGACCTTTGCTGCTATAGCTTTTCGCGATGGCGTTTTGCAGCTCCATCAGCGCGCTATCGCCCGGCAGAATTTGCGTGAGGTGGAAGAACGCCATCTGCATCACGGTATTAATACGTGCCGCCAGGCCACATTCACGGGCGATTTTGGCGGCGTTAATCACATAAAAGCGCGCGTGCTTCTGATTCAGCACCGCCTGCACTTCCTGCGGTAGTCGCACCCACACTTCATCGGCGCTGTAAGGCGTATTGAGCAGGAAAATACCGCCGGGCTTCAGGCGCTCGGCCATCTGGTATTTATCAATAAACTGTAGCTGGTGACAGCCGACAAAATCGGCCTGTGCGACGAGATAAGCAGAGCGAATCGGGTTATCGCTCACGCGCAGGTGCGAGACCGTCAGGCCACCGGCCTTTTTAGAGTCGTAGACGAAGTAACCCTGAGCAAACCACGGCGTAGAGTTACCGATAATTTTGATGTTGTTTTTGGTCGCCGACACGCTGCCGTCGCTGCCCAATCCGTAGAACAAGGCCTCCAGCCGCGCGTGAGATGGCAGGGTGTTTTCCATCTGCGGCAGGGAGAGGTTCGTGACATCATCATAAATACCGACGGTGAAGCGCGATTTTGGTTTCGCCTGCGACAGCTCGTGGAAAATCGAGAGCACGCAGTCCGGGCCGAACTCTTTTGACGACAGGCCATAGCGGCCGCCAATCACCCGCGGCAGCGTTTCACGTTCACCCTGGTTGAAAGCTTCCGCCAACGCGGTCATCACGTCAAGATACAGCGGCTCGGCCTGAGCGCCCGGCTCTTTGGTGCGGTCAAGCACCGCGACGCTGCGTACGCTTTCCGGCAGCGCCTGCAATAAATGTTTCGCCGAGAACGGACGATAGAGGCGCACTTTCAGCACGCCCACTTTTTCGCCGCGTGTCAGCAGTTCATCCACCACTTCTTCACAGGTGCCGATCGCCGACCCCATAATAACGATAACGCGTTCCGCCTGCGGATGGCCGTAATATTCATACGGTTTATAGCTGCGACCGGTGGCGTCGGCAAAATCATTCATCGCCTGCTCAACGTGATCGTAAACCGCGTTGTACCACGGGTTGGTGGCTTCACGAGACTGGAAGTAAGTGTCCGGGTTTGCGGAGGTACCGCGAATAACCGGATGCTCCGGGTTCAGGGCGCGGGCGCGGTGGGCGGCGATGTCTTCCTGCGGCAGCAGGCCGCGGATCGTATCGTCGGCCAGCGGCACGATTTTGTTAATCTCATGCGACGTGCGGAACCCGTCGAAGAAGTGAATAAACGGTACGCGGCTCTTGAGCGTCGCAATATGTGAAATCAGCGCAAAGTCCTGCGCTTCCTGCACGCTACCGGCGCACAGCATGGCGCAGCCGGTCTGGCGCACCGCCATCACGTCGGAATGGTCGCCAAAAATAGACAGCGCGTGGGTCGCGACGGTGCGCGCCGCTACATGCAGCACAAACGGAGTCAATTGCCCGGCCAGCTTATACAGCGTGGGGATCATCAGCAGGAGACCCTGCGATGAGGTAAATGAGGTCGACAGTGCGCCGGTCTGCAAGGCCCCGTGCACGGCAGCGATTGCCCCGGCTTCGGACTGCATCTCTACCACGCGTGGGACGTCGCCCCAAACGTTTTTAAGCCCGTTTCCCGCCCACGCGTCAGCCTGTTCAGCCATGGTTGAGCTCGGCGTGATCGGGTAAATGGCGATGACTTCACTGGTACGGAACGCAACCGAGGCGACTGCACCATTACCGTCAATTGTGATCATTGATATGACACCTTACATTGCGCAAAAAAGAGGTTCACGGGTTTACCCATCAACCGGGAATTTGTCCTTAATTGACACATCGCTCTTAGGGATGATGTTAAGTGAAGTTTAGCAAACCCGGCGCTGAATCATTTTTGCTTTTGTGTCCTTGGGGCGCGTCTGTATCAATGATACGAATGTTTTGAGCCACAAAATTGCGAGAAAATGTTTCTACAACGCATAAATGCGCACTTCGTCTCTCGACGGAGCGGCCAGCGCTGCCTATGATGCTTAGGTTTGTTCTTATTTTTGCGATACGGAGAGAAGAGATGCGAGCTGCGTTTTTAGTCGGGTGTGCGGCGCTATTATTATCCGCGTGCAGCAGTGAACCTGTTCAGCAGGCAACGGCGGCACACGTGACGCCGGGGATGCGAGCGGCAATGTCCAGCTCGGGCGAAGCGAACTGCGCGATGATAGGCGGGTCACTTTCCGCCGCGCGCCAGCTGGACGGCTCCAGTATCGGTATGTGCGCGCTGCCAAACGGTAAACGTTGCAGCGAACAGTCTCTTGCTACCGGCACCTGCGGCAGCTACTAAGCCTTAATGCATCAGATCGGCCAGGCGATAGACCAGCGTCTGGTCCGCTGTGGCGAGCGTCAGCTGTTGTTCGGTTAAATCAACCTGCGCGCCCTGACGCAGCATGTTGCTGAACGTGGCATCCAACTCATTAAGCTGGGCGTCGCTGCAAAGTTTGCGCGTCATGGCGAGCTCGCTCGTCTTTAGCTCGCCTTTGTGCAGGGTCGCGGTGCCGGAAAAGCCGTTACACATGTTGCCCGACACATAAATCTTTTCAAGAATCGGCTGCTTTTCGCCAAAGCTCAGTTCGAGTGGGGTGCCTTTGCTGCTCACCGTTTTACCGTTCACACTCTCTAAAACAAAGCGGTGATGCTGAAGCTGG
Source organism: Kluyvera sp. Awk 3 (assembly GCF_028069715.1). Taxonomy (NCBI): domain Bacteria; kingdom Pseudomonadati; phylum Pseudomonadota; class Gammaproteobacteria; order Enterobacterales; family Enterobacteriaceae; genus Kluyvera; species Kluyvera sp. Awk 3. The sequence goes on from NZ_JANEWH010000102.1 coordinate 4,604, forward strand.
TCAGCGTTCGTTGACATTTTGCTGTTGTAGACGCATCCAGAGAGAAGGGCGGCCGCAGCCAGCACGAAAAATACGTTCTTCATAGTACAGGACTTCTTATTAATAATTTGCAGTGTGAATATGTTTGAAGCATAACTGTACTGCGGGAGGTGTCTGTGGGGCTTATCCGAAAATGCTCCCCGACCGTAGCCGGGGAGTGTGGTGTATCAGGCGATAGCGTTAGGGCAGTCTGTGCCTGTGTCGATCTGCTGCAGGTTTTGCAGAGTGGTTTCTGAGATGCTGGTCAGTGCTTCAGCAGTCAGAAACGCCTGGTGGCCGGTGAACAGCACGTTGTGGCAGGCTGAGAGACGGCGGAATACGTCATCCTGGATGACATCGTTAGACTTATCTTCAAAGAACAGATCGCGCTCGTTCTCATATACGTCCATCCCCAGAGCGCCGATTTTCTGCGTTTTTAGGGCTTCAATCGCGGCCTGAGAGTCAATCAACGCCCCACGGCTGGTATTGACGATCATCACGCCATCTTTCATCTTCTCAAACGCGCTGGCGTTCAGCAGATGATAGTTCTCAGGGGTGAGCGGACAGTGCAGGGAAATCACGTCGGACTCGGCAAACAGTGTCGGCAGGTCGACATATTCAACCCCCAGCTCCAGCGCAGCAGCGCTAGGATACGGGTCAAACGCCAGCAGGCGCATACCAAAGCCTTTCAGAATACGCAGTGCGGCAACCCCGATTTTCCCGGTGCCAATCACGCCTGCGGTTTTACCGAACATGGTGAAGCCGGTCAGCCCTTCCAGCGAGAAGTTAGCATCACGCGTACGCTGATAGGCGCGGTGAATGCGGCGGTTCAATGTCATCATCAGCCCGATGGCGTGCTCGGCCACGGCTTCCGGATCGTAAGCGGGCACGCGAACCACGCGCAGACCCAGCTCTTTCGCTGCGTCGAGGTCGACGTTGTTGAAGCCCGCGCAGCGCAGCGCGATATACTTCACGCCGTTCTTTTTCAACTCTTCCAACACCGGACGGCTACCGTCGTCGTTAACGAAAATACAGACCGCTTCACAGCCATGGGCGGTTTTGGCGGTTTTTTCCGTTAACAGGAAATCAAAAAACTCAAGCTCAAAGCCATATGCCTGGTTAACATTTTGCAGGTACTTTTTGTCGTACTGCTTAGTACTGTAAACGGCGATTTTCATGAGACTTTTCTCCAATGATTTTAGAGTCAAGTTAGCATAATTCAAAAATTCTTACAAAATATAAAAATGTTTTGAAAGCTAAGGATTCGTAAAGAAACTCCCTTCAGTATACCCGCTTTAAATGGGGGCGCGAATGACGGTTCTCAATCAGAATCAACTGAAATCCCTCACGTTTTATTTTGCAGCAGCTATTCTTAAAACATCACAGCGGCTTTCACTCTCTGGTCTGACATGACACAATATGCGCCTTTGGACTGCCCGCTGCGCGGTCTGGCATCACCGCTTGTTCAATCAGGATATGACTGCACCCATGAAGGGTAAATATAAAGCCATTATTGCGCTACTCCTGCTTTTAGTACTTCTGCCGCTCACATTGCTGATGACGCTAGGGTACTGGGTTCCTACGCTGGTGGGTATCTGGCTTCCGGCAGGCACGCGTATTGCGCTTAACGAAAGCCCTCGGCTGACGCGTTCGGCCCTGCACATTCCCGATTTGCGCTATCTGGCGGGGGATTGCGAACTGGCGACCCTGAAAGACGTGACTCTGTCACATCCAAGCCGCTGGCGACTGCACGCCGCATCGGCCAACCTCAATTCTCTGTGCTTTAGCAAGCTGCCGCAAAACGATACGGTTCCCGGCGCGCCGCGCACGCTGGCGGAATGGCAGTCGATGTTACCCAACACCTGGCTGACCATCGACGCGCTCAGCGTCACGCCGTGGGAAAAATGGCAGGGCAAGCTCAAGGTTTCACTGACATCTCAGCGGCAGGATGTGGAATATACGGGCGAACAGGTTGGTCTGCGCGCACGATTGCATGGGCAGGCGCTGACGGTAAACGAATTTCACGCCAGCCTGATCGACGGAGAGCCGCCGGTTAAATTACTCGGTGAGTTCACGATGCCGCTGGTGCCGGACGGGTTACCGGTAAAAGGGCACCTCGAGTCTACCTTCCAGGTGCCGCAGGTGCCTTCGCTGGTTGATGCGGAACTCAACTGGGACGGCAATCAGGGGCAACTGGTGATGATGGCGCGCGGCGAGGACGATCCCTTAGTCGATCTGCCCTGGACGTTAACGGAACAACTGCTCACCATCAGCGATGGGCGCTGGAACTGGCCGTATCAGGCAGGTATCCCGCTCAGCGGCCGCGTGGGGGTGACGCTCGAAAACTGGCAACAGGGCGTGGATAAAACGCAGGTGACCGGCCGCCTTAGTGTTCTGACCGCGGGAGATGCCGGGAAAGGCGTGGCGGTACTGAACGTCGGGCCGGGCGTGCTGAGCATGGATAACAGCGACATGCCGCTGCAACTGGTGGGGGAAGCGAAACAGGGCGATCTGATCTTTTACGCAAAACTGCCCGCCCACCTTAGCGGCCCGCTGGTTACCCCAGTACTGGCGTTCCAGCCGGGCGCATTGCTGCGTTCGCGCGGGCGAGTGATCGATGCGCTAAATATTGATGAAGTGCGCTGGCCGCTGGCGGGGGTGAAAATTTCAACGCAGGGCATTGACGGACGCCTACAGGCCATTCTGCGCGCGCATGAGCAGCAGACCGGGGATTTTGTGCTGCACCTGGACGGCCAGGCTGACAATTTCATGCCCGATAAAGGTACCTGGCGCTGGCGCTATTGGGGGGACGGCCACTTTACGCCGATGCAGGCGCGCTGGGATGTGACCGGGACCGGCGAGTGGCGTGACAGCGCCATTGTGTTGAATACGCTCTCTACCGGCTTCGATAAGCTGCAATATGGCACCATGACCATTGATAAGCCGCGTCTCAAGCTGGAACAACCCATTCACTGGATCCGCGATGAACAACATCCTTCCTTTAGAGGTGCGCTGGCGCTTGATGCCAGCGAAACGCGCTTTACCGGCGGCAGCATGCTGCCCGCCTCGGCGCTGACGTTTAGCGTGGAAGGGCGCGATCCGACCTTCTTCCAGTTTAAAGGTGACCTGAAGGCCCAGGCAATTGGGCCGGTGCGGGTGACGGGACGCTGGGACGGCGAGCGTTTACGTGGCCAGGCGTGGTGGCCAAAACAGTCGCTGGAGGTATTCCAGCCGCTGGTGCCGCCGGACTGGAAAATGAAGCTGCGCGACGGTTCGCTGTACGCGCAGGTTGCGTTCTCTGCCGCCGCCGGGCAAGGATTTGAGGCCGGTGGTCACGGCGTGCTACACAACGGTAGCGCGTGGATGCCAGATAACGAGATCAACGGCGTCGATTTTGTGCTGCCGTTTCGCTTAAAGGCAGGCGTCTGGCAGCTGGGAACGCGACGACCGGTATCGCTGCGCATTGCGGAAATTATTAACCAGGTCACTGCACGCAACGTAACCGCCGATCTTCAGGGTACCTGGCCGTGGAGTGAAGAGGCGCCGCTGCAGCTGAGCGATGTCAGCGTGGATGTGCTGGGTGGGAAGGTCACGATGCAGCAGCTGCGCATGCCGCAGCGCGACGCCGCGCTTCTGCGCTTACAACATATTTCTACCAGCGAACTGGTGAGCGCGGTGAACCCGAAACAGTTTGCCATGTCCGGCCCGGTTGACGGCGCGCTGCCGCTGTGGCTGAACGACAGCAAATGGATTATTAAGGACGGCTGGCTGCATAATCCCGGCCCGATGACGCTGCGCCTGGATAAAGACACCGCGGACGCGGTTGCCGACGATAATATCGCCGCGGGCGCGGCAATCAACTGGCTACGCTATATGGAAATCTCCCGCTCGTGGACGCGGATTAATCTCGATAGTCTGGGTATGCTGACGCTGCAGGCGATGGTGACCGGTACCGGGGTGATGGACGAGAAACGCAGTACGGTGCGTCTGAATTACACGCACCAGGAGAATGTTTTTGATTTGTGGCGAAGCCTGCGCTTTGGCGACAAACTTCAGTCATGGCTTGAGCAACACGCGACCCTTCCCGGCGTACCGTGTCGCAGCGGCACGGAATGTAAGGAGCACTAATGAAATTATCCATCGCCATCCTGGGGATCGCGGCAACGGCACTGTTATCAGGCTGCGTACCGCGCATTGAGGTGGCTGCGCCGAAAGAACCGATTACCATCAATATGAACGTTAAGATTGAGCACGAGATCCGCATCAAGGCCGATAAGGACGTTGAGGATCTGCTGAAATCGCGTAGCGACTTATTCTGAGGGCCGCCACCATGAGAAAAATGCGCATTATCGCGGTTCTGCTGTTGGGGCTGTTTAGCGTTCAGGCGTTCGCGTTAACGCTGTCAGAGGCGAGAACACAGGGCCGGGTAGGGGAAACGCAGGGTGGCTATCTGGCGGCGCTGGCTAAGGACAGCGAAACGTTGGCGCTAGTGAAGAACATTAATCAGGCCCGCAGCGAAAGCTATCAGCAGCTGGCGTTGAGCAACAATCTCTCTCAGCAGGAGGTAGCACGGCTGGCGGGGAAAAAGCTGATCGATAAAGCGCTGCCGGGTGAATACGTGCAGGGCATTAACGGCCAGTGGGTGCGTAAGTAACGACCAGAGGTAAGAAAAATCGTATTACGGTTGAAAGAAGTGGCGTAACTCGCTCATACTCTGGCATCTAACCTGTTCGTCGGCAACGATTTTACCGACGGCATATGAGAATAATAAAGGAATTCCGTATGGCAGAAGAAACCATTTTCAGCAAAATTATTCGTCGTGAAATCCCGTCGGATATGGTGTATCAGGACGAGCTGGTTACCGCGTTTCGCGATATCTCTCCGCAGGCGCCGACGCATATTCTGATTATCCCCAATACCTTGATTGCCACCACCAACGACGTCACCGCCGAGCATGAGCAGGCGCTGGGGCGCATGATTACCGTGGCGGCGAAAATTGCACAACAGGAAGGGATTGCCGAAGACGGCTATCGTCTGATCATGAACTGCAATCGCCATGGCGGGCAGGAAGTTTACCACATTCATATGCACCTGCTGGGCGGCCGCCCGCTGGGGCCGATGCTGGCGCATAAAGGCTAATCTATGAAATCGGCATGTCTGGGTCTTTTGTTAGGTACGGTGCTGCTGAGCGGGTGTCATTCGCGCCCGGAAATCGCCGTCAGTGAACAGCAGACGCTGGTGATGGAGTCTAACGTTCTGGCGGCAGGTATCAGCGCGGAAAAGCCTGAGCTAACGTCGTCGGATATACAGGCGACCGCCAGCGCAAAACTGTTCAACGAAAGGCGGCAGCCGGTCACCGTTCACTATCGTTTTTATTGGTATGACGCCAGAGGGCTGGAAATGCACCCGCTGGAAGCGCCGCGCAGCATTACGATTCCCGCAATGGGGTCGGTCACGCTGTACGGGACTGCTAACGGTTTAGGGGCGCATAAAGCCCGACTTTATCTTTATCTGTGAGGGGTAAACTGGAATGAGTAAATTGGGTCGCTATGCGTTGATGGCCTCGCTGGCACTGATACTGGCAGGGTGTGCGGTGCGCGAACAACCGGCACCAGTCGATACGGCGAATCCGCAGCAGCCACAACAGCCTGCTGAGCCGCAGCAGCCGGTGCCAACGGTACCGAGCGTGCCGACGATTCCGCAGCAGCCAGGTCCGATTGAGCACGGCGGTGAAACGCCTGCGCAGCCCACGCCGCGCGTACGGCACTATGACTGGAACGGCGCAGCACAGCCGCTGGTTGGCAAAATGCTGCAAACCGGCGGCGTAACCGCGGGCAGCATTTTGCTGGTCGACAGCGTTAACAACCGTACCAACGGGTCGTTGAACTCCGGGGAAGCGACTACCGCGCTGCGTAACGCGCTGGCAGGTAACGGCAAGTTTACCCTGGTGTCGGCCCAACAGCTGGCGGTGGCTAAGCAGCAGTTAGGACTGTCGCCGCAGGACAGCCTGGGTTCGCGCAGTAAAGCGATGGGCATTGCCCGTAATGTGGGAGCTCAGTACGTGCTCTACTCTAACGCTACCGGCAACGTGAACGCGCCGACGCTGCAAATGCAGCTGATGCTGGTACAAACCGGTGAGATCGTCTGGTCAGGTAAAGGTGCGGTTGCGCAACAGTAAGCTTTCGCGTGACGCACTGCTGTCACGTGAATTTCCGCACTATCACATCGTCGCCAGCCCCGAATACGCGGGGCTGAGCGGCAGCAGCTGTATTCTTCAACACGGTGAACGGCGGCTGGTACTGCGTCAGCATCATGCGCCCGACGCGCCGGAACACGAATTCCTCCGTCAATATCACGCCCTTCGTCAGCTACCCGCCACGCTGGCGCCAAAGCCTGTTTTTTATACGCGCGGCTGGATGGCAGTTGATTTTTTAGCCGGAGAGATCAAAAGCGTGCTTCCGGCGCATCAACCGCTGGCGACTCTCCTGTATGATTTGCATCAGCAGCCCCGATTTGGCTGGCGGCTGGCGCTCTTACCTTTGTTAGAACGGTACTGGCAGCAGTGCAGTCCGTCACGACGCACGCCTTTCTGGCTGCGCAGCTTACAACGGCTGCGCCAGCGGAAGGAGCCGCGACCGTTGCGCCTGGCACCGCTGCATATGGATGTCCACGCTGGCAATATTGTGCACGCCGAAGGCGGTTTAAGGCTCATCGACTGGGAATACGCTGGCGACGGCGATATTGCGCTGGAGCTGGCGGCGGTGTGGATGCCGGACAATCAACAACGCTATCAACTGATTGAGGCCTATGCCAGGCTGGCACATATGTCCCCGGACGCCCTGTGGCAACAGACATTACGCTGGCGTCCGTGGGTGCTGATGCTGATGGCGGGCTGGTTCGAGTGTCGCTGGCAACAGACCGGTGACGAACAATTTATCACGCTGGCCAATGAAATCTGGCAGCAGCTTAAGAACAAAAAGGAGGCCGTGTGGGGCCAGTAATGTTGGATGTGGAAGGCTACGAGCTGGATGCCGAAGAACGTGAGATTCTGGCGCACCCGCTGGTTGGCGGTTTAATTCTGTTTACCCGTAATTACCACGACCCCGAGCAGCTTCGTGAACTGGTTCGCCAGATTCGCAGCGCCTCGCGTAACCGACTGGTGGTGGCTGTTGACCAGGAAGGGGGCCGCGTACAGCGTTTCCGCGAAGGGTTCACCCGTTTACCGGCCGCACAGTCGTTTGCCGCGGTGCTGGGGGAAGAGGACGGTGGCCGGATGGCGGTCGATGCGGGCTGGCTGATGGCCAGTGAGATGATCGCGATGGATATTGATATCAGCTTCGCGCCGGTATTAGACGTGGGCCACATCTGTACCGCCATTGGCGAGCGTTCTTATCATGCGGACCCGCAGAAAGCGCTGCTGATGGCGCGTCATTTTATTGACGGCATGCACGCTGCCGGGATGAAAACCACGGGTAAACATTTCCCAGGCCATGGCGCGGTCACTGCCGATTCGCACAAAGAGACGCCGCACGATCCGCGTCCGGAAGCGGAAATCCGCGGGAAAGACATGGCGGTGTTTAAAACGCTGATTAGCGAAAATGCGCTCGACGCCATTATGCCGGCGCACGTCATTTACGACGCCGTTGATCCGCGTCCTGCCAGCGGCTCTGCGCACTGGCTGAAGACCGTGCTGCGCGGCGAGTTGGGTTTTGAGGGCGTGATTTTCTCTGACGACCTTTCAATGGAAGGCGCGGCGATTATGGGCAGCTATGCTGAACGCGGCCAGGCATCGCTCGACGCAGGTTGCGATATGATCCTCGTCTGCAATAATCGTAAAGGTGCGGTGAGCGTGCTGGATAACCTGTCGCCGATCAACGCAGAGCGTGTTACGAAGTTGTATCATAAAGGTTCATTTAGCCGTCAGGAACTGATGGACTCCGCCCGCTGGAAAACAGTTAGCGCTCAGCTGGAGCAACTCCACGAACGCTGGCAGGAAGTGAAGGCTGGTCATTAACCCTCCCGGTGTGGGAGTAATGGTGTGGTGAGGACGCAATGATTATCTATTTACACGGTTTTGACTCCAATAGCCCTGGTAACCATGAGAAAGTGCTGCAACTGCAGTTTATCGACCCGGATGTGCGGTTGATTAGCTACAGCACGCGGCACCCCAAGCATGACATGCAGCATCTGCTGAAAGAAGTCGACAAAATGCTGCAGTTGAATGCCGATGAGCGGCCGCTGATTTGCGGCGTAGGGCTGGGCGGCTACTGGGCGGAGCGAATTGGTTTTCTGTGCGATATTCGCCAGGTGATGTTTAACCCGAACCTGTTCCCGAACGAGAATATGGACGGCAAGATCGATCGCCCGGAAGAGTACGTGGATATTGCCACCAAATGTGTGAACAACTTCCGCGAGAAGAACCGTGACCGTTGCCTGGCCATTCTCTCTCGCCACGACGATGCGCTTGATAGCCAGCGTTCAGCAGACGTGCTGCATCACTACTATGAGATCATCTGGGACGAAGAGCAGGGTCATAAGTTTAAAAACATTTCGCCGCATCTGCAGCGGATTAAAGCGTTCAAAACGTTAGGCTAAATTTTCGTCTGAGAAGCCCCGGCAGCTTTAAGTTGCCGGGGCTTTTTTTGTTAATTTTTAACCCCGCTGACTCCCATTTCGCTCACCGCAATGCCGTTCGCTCAACTTCTGCGCGATAAAACTTGATACACATCAATTTTGGTATGACCAATGCACCATTCATGTTATTCTCATTGCAGCTGAATGGTTTCTTGTGAGTAACTTGTTGTTAACTAAGAGCTAAATTAATAACTTTTAATTAACAATTGGTTAATAAATTTTAAGGGGGTCTCGTGACTACGCCAATGAAGAAAATTGTAATTGTAGGTGGCGGCGCTGGCGGCCTGGAACTGGCTACTCAGCTGGGTCGCAAGCTTGGCCGGAGTAAAAAAGCGAAAATTACGCTGGTGGATCGCAACCATAGCCACCTGTGGAAACCGTTGTTGCACGAGGTGGCGACCGGTTCTCTGGATGAAGGTGTCGATGCGCTGAGCTATCTGGCACATGCGCGTAATCATCACTTCCAGTTCCAGCTGGGCTCGGTGATGGATATCAACCGCGAAGCGAAAACCATCACCCTGGCAGAACTGCGTGATGAGAAGGGCGAACTGCTGGTGCCTGAGCGCAAGCTGGCGTACGACACGCTGGTGATGGCGTTGGGCAGCACCTCAAACGACTTCAACACCCCGGGCGTGAAAGAGCACTGTATCTTCCTCGATAACCCGCACCAGGCGCGTCGTTTCCACCAGGAAATGCTGAACCTGTTCCTGAAATATTCCGCTAACCTGGGCGCGAACGGCAAGGTGAATATCGCCATTGTTGGCGGCGGGGCGACCGGTGTTGAGCTGTCCGCTGAACTGCACAACGCGGTGAAACAGCTCCACAGCTATGGCTACAAAGGGCTGAATAACGAAGCGCTGAACGTCACGCTGGTGGAAGCCGGTGAACGTATTCTGCCTGCGTTGCCGCCGCGCATTTCCGGCGCTGCGCACAGCGAGTTGACTAAAATGGGTGTACGCGTGCTGACCCAGACGATGGTGACCAGTGCCGATGAAGGCGGTCTGCACACGAAAGATGGCGAATATATTCAGGCCGATCTGATGGTATGGGCGGCGGGCATTAAAGCGCCAGATTTCATGAAAGAGATCGGCGGCCTGGAAACTAACCGCATCAATCAGCTGGTGGTTGAGCCGACGCTGCAAACCACCCGCGATCAGGATATCTACGCTATCGGCGACTGTGCTTCTTGCGCCCGTCCGGAAGGGGGCTTTGTGCCGCCGCGCGCCCAGGCTGCGCACCAGATGGCGACCTGTGCGCTGAACAACATTCTGGCGCAGATTAAGGGTAAAGAGCTGAAGCCGTATACCTATAAGGATCACGGTTCACTGGTATCACTCTCCAACTATTCAACCGTCGGCAGCCTGATGGGTAACCTGATGCGTGGTTCGATGATGATCGAAGGGCGTATCGCGCGTATGGTCTATATCTCGCTGTACCGTATGCACCAGATTGCGCTGCACGGTTACGTGAAAACCGGCCTGATGATGCTGGTGGGCAGTATCAACCGGGTGATCCGTCCGCGACTGAAACTGCACTAATCGCGTTTTAAGGCTCCCGGCCTGCATGTTGTTATGCATGTAGGCCGGATAAGCGCAGCGCCATCCGGCAATGTGCGCCAATGTTCCGCCCAAAGCGCTGCGCTTATCAGCGCTTTCAATTGTTACCTGTCTCTACCTTCAGAATTCTCTCAAACATCTCTAATCCCACATAAAATCCTGCTTTTGAGTTTTTGTCTGATAGTCATGGTTTGACTTAAGTTGCACAATTGTTAGCAATAGCAACAAAGGAGGAAGTCCCGTGAATAAATCAATGTTGGCGGGTATTGGTATTGGCGTTGCAGCTGCTCTCGGGGTTGCCGCCGTAGCGAGCATGAACGTATTCGATCGTGGCCCGCAGTATGCGCAGGTGATCTCCGCTACGCCAATCAAGGAAACCGTTAAAAACCCGCGTCAGGAGTGCCGCAACGTGACGGTTACGCACCGTCGTCCGGTACAGGATGAAAACCGCATCGCCGGATCGGTGCTGGGCGCCGTTGCCGGTGGGGTCATCGGGCACCAGTTTGGTGGCGGTCGCGGTAAAGATGTTGCAACCGTCGTCGGTGCTTTAGGCGGCGGCTATGCAGGTAACCAGGTGCAGGGTGCGATGCAGAATAACGACACCTACACCACGACGGAGCAGCGTTGTAAAACAGTGTACGACAAGTCTGAGAAAACGCTCGGATATGATGTGACCTACAAAATCGGCGACCAGCAGGGCAAAATCCGTATGGATAAACAGCCCGGAAGCCAGATCCCGCTGGATAGCAATGGTCAGCTGGTACTGAATAAAGCCTAAAAAAGTGTGAGTGTGCTGATTCGCCCCTCCGTCTCCCAGACTGAGGGGCGTTTTTTTTTATACGGCAATCATCTGTGGCCAGAGGCGAAGGGTGGTTTCGGTAATCTGCATCAGCGTTTCAAAGCTCGCCCCTTCACGGGCGCTAATCGACATTCCCTGCAAAATACAGCTCAGAAACTGCGCCAGCTCGGCGACGTTTTTTTCTGCCGGGATTTCCCCGCGCGCCTGACGCAGCTGTAAGAACTTGTATAACGTCTGTTCCTGCACCGCGTGACGCGACTTAATGGTCTTCGCAATTTCTTTGGAAGAGGCGGCAAGGGCGGCAGACGTGTTGATCATAAAGCAGCCCGCCGGCGTGTCTTTGCTGGTAAAGCAGGTGGCGACGGCAGTGAAATAGTGGCGAAGCGCCTCCAGCAGCGTCTGGTCTTCACAGAACAGACAGGCTTCATTTTTCGACGCAAAACGGCTGATGTAGTGATCGAGTACGGCGCGGAAGAGCCCCTCTTTATTCACAAATTCAGCGTACAGCGTCGGCGCCTTGGCGCCGGTGGCTTCGACAAGATCGGAAAGCGATGTTGCTTCATAGCCATACTGCCAGAACAGCGTCATGGCTTTATCCAACGCCGCTTCCCGGTCGAATACTTTAGGTCGACCACGGCCTTTTTTCGCGCAACTTTGCGTGTCAGTTGTCATCGTGCCGCCTACCTCAGTCGGTGTTTAGTGAATGCTCATTATAAAAATAATTATCGGCGGGGGCCAGCGCTTCCGTCGCAAAAAAGAATTCAACATATTCATATGAAAAATATATGAATTCTAATTAAATAAATGATCGTTATAAAAATCCGTTGACGTGTGACCTGGATC